>JBCCQC010000005.1:0-23467 GCA_039024535.1 Chloroflexota bacterium | reverse complement strand
CTGTGATTCAACGGCCAGAAGCATAAAGCACATTTAAATTGAGCGCAACACCCATATTGCATGAAATTATTTGTGCAAAATAACCAGATCGCTGTCCCCCTACATTTTCCCTGCGATGAATTGCGCACGGTATTTCTAACGTTACACTCACAGAAAACGTTGAGGGTATGCCATGAGTCCGAGACTGATTTACAGAGTGGCAGTATTCCTGTTCCTGCCGATTATGCTGGCTCAGTTTTCACTGATTTTCTGGATATTCCACAAAATGCCGGAAACTGACATGACCGAGCATGTGCTGAATGCTGAATATCCGATAGCTCTGGTAAGTGGCGTGCGTACTGTTAAATTCACAGATGGGCTATGGTGTCAGCAAATTGACCCTGCTGCTATCAATCCGTCCAGACTACAGTTCCAGCAATTCTCAAAAATTTATAACACGGCGGTGGGTGATCTGGATGGTGATGAAGACCTTGATGCAGTCGTTGCTCTCTACACATTCACCGGAGGGGCCAGCCAACCAGCAACGCTACTTTACTATGTTGAAAACAGAGATGGAGTTCTTGTGGCGAGCGTTGTAGAAAACTGGTACGCAAAACGAGGTGTCTATGCCATGCGTTACCAGAATGAGTTTGTGGAAGTAGACTATAAGCTGGATGTCAACGCTGACCCACGGCGACGTGGACAATTTGGTGTAAACAATGAAGGTGAATTTGAACTGTTGAGTTACACACCCCTGACGCGGCTACCAGGTGAATATTCGAATACCACTAACCCTGCAAGGCTCTGGGTTAACCGCAAGTTGGCACCTATACGCCGAGCTTTGACAGAATCCGCTTCACACTGCTGAGGTACCCGCCACCGAACAGCCGCACATGCACCAGCAGCGGATACAGGTTATACAGGTCGCGGCGCACTTCGAAGAAGCCATCTGCCAGCGGGCGAATCTCCGTATAGCGCCGGAAAAACGCCTCCCCGAATGTGCCAAACAGCGTGGAATCTGCCAGTTCAATCTCCGCGTGCCCATAGTAAATCGCCGGGTCAATGAACCCGGTGATGCGCCCGTTTTGCGCCAGCACATTCGTTGTCCACATGTCACCATGCACCAGCGAGGGCGCGTCCGGCTCTACAATAAACTCGTCCAGTCGCTCTGCCAGCCGCTCTATCTGCTTGCGCACGTTACCCGGCAGCGCCCCGCGTCCCAGCATCACATCGGCCATGTACAGCAGTCGCTTCTCCCGGAAAAAGTCCGTCCACGTGTCCATACGGTTATTCGGCTGATGTATCGGGCCAATGAGTGTATCGCGTTCCAGCCCGAACTGCGGCGCGGTGTGGTTATGCAGGTCAGCGAGCAGTTCGGCGGCGTGTTCCTGAGCCGCAGCGCCAAAACTGCTGTTCCCGTCAATAAACGTCATCAACAGCAGATGCTCGTCACTGTGAACCACATCCGGCACGGGGAGGTTGCTGTGTTCGCGCAGGTAGCGCAGCATATAGCCCTCGCGTTCCAGCATGGCCTTCCCACCGGGATCCACTTTGGCAACCAGTTTTTCGCCGTCTGGCAGGGTGATGGCATACACCTCGCCCACCATCCCGCCATGCAATCGGGAGACAGTTTTCGGGCGCTTGCCGGTTATCTGTTCAATGGAGCTTTGCAGATTCATTATGGTCTGTCGTGTATCGTGCAGTGGGGAGATTGTTCACGTAAACGCGCGAAGTCGCAAGGAAAAAAGGGCACGAGTGCCGCCTGATTTTAATGCGTGCCGTTCGCATGTTACTCTCTGGCTATCGCACAACAGACCATCAGGAGCGACAACATGAAATTCAGGTATCTTGGCAACACAGGCTTGCTGGTATCACGCATTGCACTGGGAACGATGACCTTTGGCACGCCAGATTGGGGCAGCGATGAAGCGATCTCCCATGCCGTAATTAAACGCTATCTGGACGCAGGCGGCAACCATCTGGACGCGGCCAATATGTATGGTGGTGGCCGCACAGAAGAAATTATCGGGGCACTCCTGCCACAACTCAACCGTGACGAGATCATCATCTCCTCCAAATGCTTCTTCCCGATGGCACAAAAACCGAACTTCTTCGGCACGTCGCGCAAACACCTGATTGCATCCGTAGAAAATTCCCTGCGAAAACTACAAACCGACTACATCGACCTGTACTACCTGCACGGCCCGGATCCAATCACGCCAATGGAAGAAAGCCTGCGAACCCTCAACGATCTGGTGCGGCAGGGCAAAATACGTTATCTGGGCGTGAGCAATTTCTTCGGCTGGCAGCTTGCGAAAGCGCAGGGCATAGCACGCGAACTCAATCTGGAACCCATCGTTGCCACACAGCCGCTCTACAATCTGGTTCAACGCGGCTCAGAGGCAGAACTCATCCCGGCGGCACTGGATTCTGGCGTCGGCGTGATCCCTTACAGCCCACTCGGCGGCGGCTTCCTGACCGGGAAATATGCCGATCAACAGGAGCCGGAAAAAGGCACCCGCATGGACTACCGTCAGGGCACAGACGGGCCGCGCTTCTGGCATGAGAAGGGGTTCGCCACCGCGAAAATTCTGCATGAAGTCTCAGAGCAGGCGGGTATCCCGATGGCGAAACTGGCCGTGGCATGGGTACTCAAACGCAGGTTCGTCACCTCAGTGATACTCGGCGCACGCAAACCTGAACAACTGGACGTAACGCTGGAGGCGGGCACATGGGATATGCCGGATGACATCTTCGGGGAACTGGAGCAGCGCACACGTCCGCACGAAGACTACCTGACGTGGTTTGTGCGGCGTAGCTACCAGCGGCACTTCGATGCCGGGGAGTTCCATAACCCGGATGTGGAGCTACTTTAAGCTGCGCCAATAATGGCCCTCTGCTTCGTGGTAAAATCGGATTCAAAGATGGTTTACAGCATGACAGCAAAGAAGAGCATCATTGGATGACTACTGGCTATGAGGCATATCGGGCAGAATTTGCTGACGCGAAACTCCCGATAGCCTCCATCCCTGAAGCCCTGCGGGAGTCATTACGTCGCGTGCGCCCTCTGGAGTACAATACGCTTTCACAGCAACCAGTGCCCGGAGTGCTCCAGATACGCGAGTATAGCACCCTTGACGATTTACAGGCTGGCAAACTGGAAGAATTTACCGGGGTAGCATTTTGGGGGCTGGGGTTTAACTCGTATCGGATCCACTACGAATTTTTCTACAAACGGCTACTGTTGCTTACGGAAGTGTTCATTGGTGGTGTGTACTCAAACCAGGAAAAAACGACAAGCCGCGCACAGGCTTTATTTGATCGTGTTGAAAACCTGCTGATTGTTCTTGATGAAGCACAGAAAGCCGGACGTATGGGTAAACAGGAGTACATCATTGTCCATGATTACTCTTCCAGGGGAAAGTCATGGCAACGGTTTGATGTTGCATCCGGTATTCCAGATATAAGACAAAACTGGCAGGAAAGTTCCGATCCAATACAGGATGCGGTTACATCACTGACCAATTCCCTGCCAGGTCGCAAGGACGCAACGTAGGGACGATATAACATCGTCCCCATTACTGTGCATTAAGATGTATGGAAATGCGGCAGAATATCCTGTGCCATAGCCGCCATGCCATCGGTGTCGTCCATGTCCAGCCACTGCAACATGAACCGCTCTACACCCGCCTCCACAAACTCACCGAGCTTATCCACAATCTCCTGTGGCGTCCCCACAATACGGTCATTCTCGCGCAGTTCGTCCAGATTTTCGTTTTCACGCTCGGCGCGTGCCTTTACTTCGGCATCGGTTTTGCCATACACCACCCGCGTCATCAGCGAACGCTTCACGGCACGCTTTTCGCGCCCACGTTCTTCCAGATACCCGTCCAGCAATGCAGCCCGGTCTCTGTACGTCGGCAGGTCAGTGAATACAGCATTCCACTCGTCCGCAAACTCAGCCACCATCGGCAGCGTCTTCTTCGGCCCATTCCCGCCAATCAAAATCGGGGTGCGGCGCTTCGGGCGGGGCAGCAAAATCGCGTCCTTCAAAGAGAAGTGCTCACCCTCGTAGCTCACCGGGCCGTCGTTGTCCAGCAGCTTGATCGTCAGTCCGAGTTGTTCCTGCAACATGTTAAAGCGCGTGGGGAAGTCATAAAACGGCAGGCCCCACTGTGTATGCTCGCTCTCGTTCCAGCCAGCCCCCAGCCCCAGGATTAAACGCCCCTTACTCAGGTCATCGACTGCCGCGCCATATCGCACCGTATTGGATGGATGCCGGAACGTAATCGGCGTCACCAGCGGCCCGAACTCGATACGCTCGGTATTCATCGCCAGCCAGTTCAAGGACATCCACAGTTCCAGCGAGTCATCGTCTGCGCCAATCGAAAAATGATCGCTCCGGAACAAACACTGATACCCCGATTCCTCCACGGTTCTGGCAATTTTCTCCAGACGCTCCCAGTTCAGCCCGAACTGTCCCTCCAGCATAATGCCAATCTGTGCAGCCATGTTCTCTCCTGTGATGTTATCAGCATGAGCAACATTGTAGCGATTTGCGTCACAACATGCTGTCATCTTGACTTCACATTCATCAGTTCCTATACTGTTACGGCTAACAACCCGAAATCTGATTGCGAATTTAGACACAGGAGTAACATCATGGGCCCTTTGCCAAAGCGCAAGGTTTCCAGAAGCCGTCGCAATCGCCGCCGCGCGCACGACAGCCTCTCTCTGAAGCATCTCGTCGTCTGCGATAGCTGTGGTGAGTATCATGTTGCGCATCGCGTCTGCGAAGACTGCGGCACCTATCGTGGTGAAACGGTCATGGAAGCTAAGGACAAATAGCGTTTTCCCTCACAGCAGATCTGCTGCGAAAACAAAACTGAAAAGGTCGCCTGCACAGATGCAGCGCGGCCTTTTTTGCTAACCATAAAACGAAATTCAAAATTGCATCCAGCCCGAACACGATATATCGTTTGCCCTGCAATTCTGACTACTTACAACGAAACAACCCCTGGAGTGAAACCAATGGACTGGACAAAAGTCGCCTTTATTTTCCCCGGACAGGGATCGCAGGAAGTGGGCATGGGCAAAAGCGTGGCCGATGCCTACCCGGTTGCGATGGACACCTTCAAAGAAGCCGACGACATCCTCGAAACAAACTTCTCCGGCCTCATCTTCGATGGGCCGCTGGACGAACTGAACGACACATACAACACACAGGCCTCACTGTTCGTCACAAGCGTGGCAACGCTGCGTGCATTACAACAGGAAATGCCGGAGGCGGTTCCAGCTTTTGCAGCGGGCCACAGCCTCGGTGAGTTTACAGCGCTTGTCGCTGCTGGTTCCATCAGCTACCCGGAGGGCCTGCGCCTCGTGCGTGAGCGTGGCCGCCTGATGAAACTGGCCGGAGAGACAAACCCCGGTGGCATGGGCGCATTTCTGGGCCTCAGTGTGGAAAAAGCACAGGAAATCTGCGAGCAGGCCGGGAAAGCTGCCGATGAAGACCTCGTGATTGCCAATGACAACTGCCCCGGCCAGGTCGTGATCTCCGGTGGCGCAAACGCCGTAGAAAAAGCGCTCGAACTCGGTAAAGAAGCCGGTGCTAAACGCGCCCTCAAGCTGGCTCTCAGCGTTGCTGCTCATTCGCCCCTCATGGAATCTGCCGCAGAGACATTCAAAGGCGAACTGGCGAAAGTCGAGTTCAAAGCGCCCGCTTTCCCGGTGTATGGCAATGTGAGCGCGGCCCCACTCAACACCCCTGACGAGATTGTAACAGAACTGGAATCTCAGGTGGTGGCCGCTGTGCGCTGGACGGAATCCGTACAGGCCATGATTGCCGATGGTGCCCGAACATTCGTAGAAATCGGCGTCGGTGAGGTGCTTTCAGGGCTGGTAAAGCGCATAGACCGCTCCACAAATCGCATAACAGTAAAAGACGCACAGAGTTTACAGGCGCTTTTGCAGTTAGAAGTGAATTAAGTACAGTGTGAGTTCGTTGCAGTCTTCACAGATACGCAGTATATTCATATGCCGTGTCATAGAAGACCGCCCACTTATTAGATTTACAATTTGCTTCAATTACGCATCGCAATATCTAAAGAGGAGACAGATATGCTCAACAACTCATTGCTGCGTAGACTGATGGTGCTATCACTGGTTGCCGCTTTTGTGCTGGCCGCCTGTGGTGCCGAAGAGCCTACGCCAACGCCGGAGCCAACCGACGCGCCGACCGACGTACCTGCCGCCGCAGTTGAAACCGAAGAAATGGTCGAAACTGAGGAAATGATGGAAGCCGAAGCTACCGAAGAGATGGTAGAAGAAGCTGAGGCTACGGAAGAAATGGTCATGGATGCTCAGGCCGCTGCTACCGAGGAAATGGCTGAGATGATGGAAACGGAAGAGGCTATGGAAGAAATGGCCGAAACCGAAGAAGCCATGATGGAAGCCACCGAGGAAATGGCTGAGATGATGGAAACGGAAGAGGCGATGGAAGAAATGGCCGAAACCGAAGAAGCCATGATGGAAGTCACCGAGGAAATGATGGAAGAGGCACTCGGTACAGTCGTGGATGTGGCTGTTGCTGCTGGTGACTTCACCACGCTGGTTGCCGCTGTAGAAGCTGCTGGCCTGGTGGAAACACTCAGCGACCCGGACGCTACCTTCACCGTATTTGCCCCCACAGATGACGCATTTGCTGCTGCACTGGAAGCACTGGGCCTGACTGCCGAGGAACTGCTGGAAGACACCGAAACCCTCACAGCTATCCTCACCTACCATGTGCTGGCAGATGAAGTGACCTCCGAGGCTATCGGCGCACTGGCAGAAGAGGGCGAACTGCCCACCGACATCGAAACTGTCAACGGCGAGTCAATCACAGTCAGCATCGGTGATGACGACAGCGTCATGATTAACGATGCGACGGTTGTTGCCGTTGATGTGGAGGCTGATAACGGCGTCATCCATGTTATTGAGAGCGTGCTGCTCCCGCCAACTCTCGCCGAAGCACTGATGGCTCCGGCAGAAGAAGCCATGATGGAAGCCACGGAAGAAATGGCAGAGATGATGGAAACGGAAGAGGCGATGGAAGAAATGGCCGAAACCGAAGAAGCCATGATGGAAGCCACGGAAGAGATGGCTGAGATGGAAGCCACGGAAGAAATGGCGGAGATGATGGAAACGGAAGAGGCGATGGAAGAAATGGCCGAAACCGAAGAAGCCATGATGGAAGCCACCGAGGAGATGATGGAAGAGGCACTCGGTACAGTCGTGGATGTGGCTGTCGCTGCTGAGGACTTCAACACGCTGGTTGCGGCTGTAGAAGCTGCTGGCCTGGTAGATGTACTGGCCGACCCGGATGCTACCTTCACCGTATTTGCCCCCACAGACGAAGCCTTTGCTGCTGCCCTCGATGCCCTTGGCCTTACCGCCGGTGAACTGCTGGAAGACACCGAAACTCTTACGGCTATCCTCACCTACCATGTGCTGGCACAGGAAGTGAACTCTGAGGCCATCGGTACCCTTGCAGAAGGTGGCAACCTGCCGCTGAGCGTAGAAACCGTTAACGGCGAACTGCTGACCATCAGCATTGGCGATGACGATACGGTTATGATTAATGACGCGACGGTGGTTGCCGTTGATGTGGAGGCTGATAACGGCGTCATCCATGTCATCGACAACGTGATCCTGCCGCCGAGCATGGTCGAAGCAATGCTATCACCGGAAATGGCCGAAACCGAAGAGGCCATGATGGAAGAAGAGATGATGGCGACGGAAGAAGCCATGATGGAAGAAGAGATGATGGAAACCGAAGAGGCGATGGAAACAGGGATGCTTCCTGACCTCGAAGGTATGGAAATCACCGTGGCTGTAGAAAACGCCTACCTGCCCTTCAACTTCATTGATCCGGAGACCGGCGAAGGCGTCGGCTGGGACTATGACGCAGTTACAGAGATGTGCAACCGCCTGAATTGTGAGCCAGTGTTCACCGAAGCCGCATGGGAAGGCATGATCGTAGCCGTCTCCGAAGGTCAGTATGACATGGCCGCCGATGGCATCACCATCACCGAAGAGCGTGCCGAAGTTGTAGACTTCTCCACCGGGTACATCCAGCTTGCTCAGGTAATCCTCACCCGTGCCGACGAAGATCGTTTTACCAGCGCGGCAGAACTATCTGAGAACGAAGACTTCATCGTGGGCAGCCAGCCCGCCACCACCAACTACGACACCGCTGCTGAACTCGTCGGTGAGGAACGCATCCAGGCGTTCGAGACGTTTGGTGTGGCTGTACAGGCTCTGCTGGCCGGTGACGTAGACGCCGTCATCATGGACAACGTAGCCAGCCAGGGTTATATGGGTGCCAACGCGGATATGCTCAAGATCGTGGGTGACCCGCTGACGAGCGAAGAACTCGGCTTCATCTTCCCGCTGGGTAGCGAACTGGTAGAGCCGTTCAACGCAGCAATTGCCGACATGGAAGCAGATGGCACACTCGACGAACTGTTCGTGACGTGGTTCCTTGAGTTTGACTCCAGCGAACTTGAGGGCGAACCGGCAGAAGAAGCCATGATGGAAGAGGACATGATGGCGACCGAGGAAGCTATGATGGACGACATGGCAACCGAAGAAGCCATGATGGAAGAAGAGATGATGGAAACCGAAGAGGCGATGGAAACAGGGATGCTTCCTGACCTCGAAGGTATGGAAATCACGGTAGCTGTAGAAAACGCCTACCTGCCCTTCAACTTCATTGATCCGGAAACCGGCGACGGCATTGGCTGGGACTACGATGCCATCACCATCATGTGCGAGCGCCTGAACTGTGAGCCGGTGTTCACCGAAGCCGCATGGGAAGGCATGATTGTAGCCGTCTCCGAAGGTCAGTATGACATGGCTGCGGACGGCATCACGATCACGGAAGAACGTGCCGAAGTCGTTGACTTCTCCGTGGGTTACATTTCACTGGAACAGGTGATCCTCACCCGTGCTGACGAAGACCGTTTCGCCAGTGCAGAAGAACTTGCTGCCGATGAAGAGTTCATCGTGGGCAGCCAGCCCGCCACCACCAACTACGACACCGCTGCTGATCTTGTAGGCGAGGAACGCATCCAGGCGTTCGAGACGTTCGGTGTGGCTGTACAGGCCCTGCTGACCGGTGACGTAGACGCCGTCATCATGGACAACGTAGCCAGCCAGGGCTACATGGGCGCCAATGCAGGCGACCTCATGATCGTGGGCGACCCGCTGACGAGTGAAGAACTGGGCTTCATCTTCCCACCCGGCAGTGAACTGACCGAAGCTTTCGACGCTGTGATTGCTGAGATGGAATCAGATGGCACGCTGGACGAGCTGTTTACCACATGGTTCGTTGAGTTCGACGCCAGCCAGTTCGAGTAAAATCTGAATGAATCCGCAGGGGGGCAGCATAGCCTGCCCCCCGTCACAACGGACAGGTGTTCACATAGGCACCTGTTTTGGATTTGCTGCCAGACAAAAACGCTACCCCCCTATGACAAAAAACAGACGATTAACCTGAAATCCACGGCGGCATTGATTCCTCCACCCAAACCCGCACGTGACGAAATGCCCACGGGCGCGTTAAAGTAATAAGTACTGTTCTTTTCGGAGAGAAGCGCCATGTTGTCATCACCCAGCCTGGGCTATAACTATGACCCCATTCGCATTATTGCCATTCGCATCGTGTGGGGTATTGTCGCGCTGGCGACCGTGGTGTTGTATGCATTTGCACTGCCAGTAGAGTTCCGCCGCCTCAGTGAAGTGGGCATCGCGTTCTACGGCATCACCACCCCGGAAAACTTCGATGTGCAGGCGTTTGCCATCTTCCGTACCATACTGGAAGCACTCAAGCTGGTGCTCTACATCGCCGCGTCCATATTTATCTACATGCGTGCCCGTGGCGACTGGGTAGCCCAGCTTGTATCGCTGCAACTGCTGCTGCTGGCGAGTGCATCATCGTTCGCGTTCTACACCCTCAGCCTGCAAAGCCCCGCATGGCAAATCCCCGTTGCAGTGCTCACGCTCTTTAACTGGTTTGTGCTCACCTACACCATGCTGCTGTTCCCGGACGGTAATTTTGTGCCCGCGTGGTCACGCCGAATAGTACTGCCCCTTGCACTTATCAACGTGGCTGTGGGGTATTTTGTGGTGTGGGGCGTGCGCGGCCCGGAATTCCCGGATGTGCTCGTTTTCTGGCTGATTGCGCTGGTACTGCTCCCGGCGCAGTTACACCGCTACCACAGCGCGGCCTCGCCTACGCAACGCCAGCAAACCAAATGGATCGTCTTCGGTATGACGCTCACGCTGGTGTGGGGCGCACTCGGCACGCTGGTTGATCTCATCGTCTACCCGCAAATTGCCAGCGAAAGCACCGCGCTGATGGTCTATGGCACATTCAGCCAGATATTTCTGTGGTGGCTGCCGCTGGTATCCTTCCCGGTGACGGTGGGGCTGGCTGTAACCCGCAATCGCCTGTGGTCTATCGACCTGTTGATTAACCGTTCTGTGCTCACAGGCGCGTTAACAATTGGCCTTGGTGCCATCTTCCTGCTGATCTTTACAGGGACGCAGGCGCTGCTGCGCGTGATGATGGGCGGCGGACAGTCCACCATCGCGGTTTCTGCTGCTGCGCTGATCTGTTTTGCACTGTTCACGCCGATCTATAACTGGATGCGCGATTTCGTTGACCACAAAATTTACGGCTTCCAGTATGGCATTGACGAACTACACCGCGCTCGCCTGAATCCCGAAATTGCAGACGCCGGGGCACTCACTGGCAGAACGGTCGGCAACTACGAGATTTCAAGTGTGCTGGGGCAGGGCGGCATGGGTGAGGTGTACATGGGCACCAGTGGTAATAGCGTTGCGGCCATTAAAACTATGCGCAGCGGCGATGCAGACATGGAAACCGAAGAACTGCTCAAGCGCTTTGAGCGGGAAGCCCGTGCCCTGCGTGAATTGAACCACCCGAACATCGTCCGCCTGTACGATTACGGCGCCAGCGATGACCTCAGCTACATTGCAATGGAGTACATCGCCGGGGAAAGCCTGCACGAGTACCTGAAGCTGCACTTCAAAATCCCGTTTGACCGCGCCGTGAACATTCTGGAGCCACTCGCCGCCGCCCTGGATTACGCCCATAACCAGGGTTACATCCACCGGGACATCAAACCGGCCAACATCATGCTGCGCGAGGGCACACAGGCCCCGGTGCTGATGGATTTCGGTATTGTGAGCATCAGCCACACGTTTTCCGGTCTCACCGGCGGCAAAGCGCTTGGCACAGTAGAGTACATGGCCCCGGAACAGTTCACCATGCACCGGCTCATCGACCACCGCGCCGATATTTACGCGCTTGGCGGCGTGGCCTTCCGAATGCTGACCGGGCGTATGGTGTTTGAAGGCGGCACCGCGCACATTATGTTTGCGCACCTCCAGCAGCCCCCGCCAGACCCGCGTGATCTGGTCAATGTGCCGTATGGTGCAGCAGCGGCGATTATGAAGGCACTCGCCAAAAAGCCAGAGAACCGCTTTGCCACAGCAAAAGACTTCATCACCGCGCTTAAATCATAGCTATTGACGCCGTCCCCAACCCCAATGGGTTAAGATAGCGTTATGCGCTCTATCAATTGTTATGATCCATTGATGATCAACGAATCGGTACGTTTTACCTCTTTCACAGGCAGCGGCTCCTCATCACAATGAAAATATATGCTGAAACAATTATCAAGGCCGTTTTCTATGAGACGCTATCTGCTTTTATTTGCATCTGCGATGTTCTCACTGCTCGTGGTTCCCCCGGCTCATGCCAACGCCGTCGTCGGGAACGGCACACCGGGTAGCTGCACCAACGCCGCGTTACAGTCCGCGCTTGACCGAGGCGGTGTAATCACATTTAGCTGCGGCGGTGCGGTCACTATTCCTATTACAACCACGTTGTTTGCCCAGAACGGTGACTTTACCGTGGATGGAGCCAATCTGGTCACGCTGGAAGGTACACCGGGTGTCCGCATTATGAGCTATCGCTCTGGCTTTGCTGGAGCCAATGATGGCGGCACGTTGCGGCTGCGCAACCTGCGCATTATCAACGCACGCCTCACCGGGGATGGTGCCGATGCGAACGGGGCAGCCCTGCTCATTCGTAATCAGTCTGCCAACTACCCGGATAACCGCCCGGTGGTTTATATTGACAATGTAACGTTTGGCAACAACGCCAGCATTCAGTCTAACCCGAATGCACGCGGCTTTGATTTCGGTGGGGCCATCTATATTCAGGCCGGTGATCTCTACGTCCGTAACAGTCGTTTTGGTGGTAATGCCGCCCGGGGTGGGGCCGGTGGTGCTATACATGTACTGGTCGCCAATCTGGAAATCGACAACAGCACCTTCACCAACAACTATGCCACGGTCGATTCTCCCAATGACAGCGAAAGCGGGTTTGGCGGGGCCATCTACGTTGACGGCACACATCCCACTTCCGGCCCGGACATCACCATCCGCAACAGCACATTTGAGGGTAATTATGCCGACAACTACGGCGGTTTTGCCTACATCAACCTGCAAACGCGGCGCGGTGGCGTGCTCACCATCGAAAACAGCCGTTTCATCAATAATCGGGTGGTCAACGGTGTGCAGGGCTGGGGGGGCGCACTCTCTGGCGGAACCACATTTAACGGGGGTACCAGCAGCCCGAACGATATTTTCATCCGTAACAGTCTATTCAAAGACAATCAGGTTTCCAGTGCCACACAGGGCGGCGATGGCGGTGCCATTGGCATGGCGCAGGCGTCTGATATGACTATCGAAAACTCGATTTTCGTGGGCAATGTGGCGGTCAATACCGGCGGCAGCACCAATCCACGCGGACGCGGCGGCGCTATTGCCCATGCGAACGGCACATTGCGCATCGTCCACAGTACCATCGTCGGTAACGAGGCGGGCTGGCAGGGCGGCGGCCTCTTTGAAACGACCAGCAGCACGCAGATTATCAACTCGATTATTGCCAACAACACTGCCCTGAACATGAGCTTCGGCAGCGCCGCCGATAAGCAAAACTGCTCAAACACCCTGAGTGGCGGCGGCAATTTGCAGTTCCCGGCAGGCGTTAACTGCACACCCGGCATCACCATTGCAGACCCACTGCTAACGGGTACCGAAATTCCGTTTCTGGCGGCCAGCAGTCCGGCTATCGATAGCGCCGGAACCGGTAACTGCCCTGCCACAGACTATCGTGGGTTTACCCGTCCGCTGGGCAATGGCTGCGATATTGGCGCTATTGAAGGGGCTGGTAGCCCCGCAGATGCTGACGTCAACGATGATGGACTGGTATCCCCGGCAGATATTGTCACTATTTTGAATGGTCTGGGGGGAACCAGCATGGCACTTGATGTAGACGGCAACGGGCAGGTAGAGGCTGGCGACGCCGATATCGCCGTACTTTACCTCGGTGAGCGTCCGTAGCCCGATAGTCGGGGCACAACCTGTGCCCCGTCACCATTGTTTGGGAGGTTAAACCTGTGGCAGGGCTGCCATCGCCGCGTCGATCTGTTCCTGCGGGTACTCATAGTCAGAAAGTTCTTCGTTCAGGAACGCATTGTACGCGGTCATATCGAAGTGGCCGTGGCCGCACAGGTTGAACAGGATCACGCGCTTTTCGCCCGCTTCTTTCGCGGCCTGCGCCTCGCGGATGGCCCCGGCAATGCCATGCGCAGCTTCCGGCGCAGAAACAATGCCCTCGGCCTTTGCGAACGTCAATGCCGCGTTAAACGTTTCCATCTGCGGGATAGCCTGCGCCTCGATGAGCTTCTGATCCCACAGTTCGCACACCACAGACGCCATGCCGTGATAGCGCAGCCCGCCAGCGTGCAGCGGCGGCGGTACAAAATCGTGGCCCAGCGTGTACATCTTCATCAGCGGCGTCATCCCGGATGTATCCCCGAAGTCATAAGCATACCGGCCCCGCGTGAGGCTGGGGCAGGCAGCGGGTTCCACAGCCAGCACACGTGTATTCTTGCCAGCAGTCAGGTTCTGGTGCAGGAACGGGTTTACAATTCCCGCAAAGTTACTGCCGCCACCGGTCGGCGCAACGATGACATCCGGGTATTCTCCGGCCAGTTCCATCTGCTTCAGGCTCTCCTGCCCGATGACAGTCTGGTGCATCAGCACATGGTTCAAAACAGACCCCAGCGCATACTTGTACTTACCGCCGCTGGTAGCCGCCACTTCGACTGCTTCACTGATGGCAATGCCCAGTGACCCCGTGCTGTCCGGGTCTTTTGCGAGGATACCGCGCCCCGCGTTGGTCGTATCAGAGGGGCTGGGCGTCACAGAAGCACCAAACGTCCGCATGATGGCGGCGCGGTACGGCTTTTGCTCGTAGCTCACCTTCACCATATACACGATGCACTCCATATCGAAGAAGTTACACGCCTGGCTCAGTGCTGTACCCCACTGTCCCGCACCGGTCTCTGTCGTGAGGCCGGTAATGCCTTCTTCGCGGTTGTAATACGCCTGCGGTACTGCCGTGTTCAGCTTGTGGCTACCACTCGGAGAAACGCCTTCGTACTTGTAGTAGATGTGCGCCGGGGTATCCAGCATTTTTTCCAGACGGCGAGCACGCAGCAGCGGGGTAGGCCGCCACAGCTTGTAAATCTCACGCACTTCCTCCGGGATGTCAATGTAGCGATCATGGCTCACTTCCTGCTTGATGAGTTCCATCGGGAACAACGGGGCCAGATCCTGCGGGCCGATAGGCTCATGTGTGCCGGGGTGCAGCGGGGGCGGTAGTGGACGCGGCAGGTCTGCCTGGATGTTGTACCACTGATGCGGAATGTCGCTCTGTGACAGGTCAAAACGTACTGTTTCGTCAGACATTAAAAGGTTCCTTTAAAACAAAATAAGTTGCACAGGGCAAAAATTTAACGCACCTGCGCTTACCATGCAACTGAAATTTTTATGTATTTGTGTGTGGAACACAGGGGATGCTGTGTAGCACCCCCGTTGACGTGGTGCTACGGAATAACGAGTTGTTGCCCGACGAAAATACGATCCGGGTTCGGGATATTATTGGCCGCCACCAGCGCGTTCACACTCGTATTGTTCACACGCGCAATACGGGTAAGGGTATCCCCCGGCAGCACGGTGTACGTGCCGGCATTACCGGTGTTTGTAACACCAACAGGCCCGCTTGCCCGTGGCACAACCGGTGCAGCAGCCACAATATTCAACGTGCCGCAGGCATCCAGCGAGAAGACGAACTCATACAGGGTGCTGCTGTTGGACTGCGGTGCCAGCAGGCGAACGGTTCGGTTCGGGAAAACGTCCAGCCGTCCCGCAGCACTCTCCAGCACAACAACCGGCTGTCCAGTCTGGATCGCGGTCGCAGCGGCCCCGGCCAGTTGACTCAGGTTCACACGCGCATTGCCCCGGCCAATAGCCGAATACAGCGTGATACTACCGTTCTCACAGTACACCACCGTGGATGCCGCAACATCAAGGCCGTTCAGCCTCCCATCCTGGAAGATGCCGTCAATCAGCCGGTTGGAGATGCTGTCGTCATCATCATCGTCGTCATCGTCATAATACTGTGCGTCGGCAAAGTCCATCGACACATACGGGCTACCCAGCAGGGCAAAAACCCCGATTGAGAGCAAAATCGCGGCCAGCAATAAAATCAATCGTCTCTTATCCATAAAAAGCCCCTGCAACTATCCATCCTGATGGAACGAGCAATCACACCTATCCATGAGTATATTTCTGTGTCTATTGCAATGCAGTTAGAAGATAGTACGGGGTTGCTATGGAATCGATTTGTTATGCGAGGGGAAAAGTACCGGAGATACCACGGCGGCACCTCCGGTAGAACCGGCTGAAGCTATCTACGGAATGATCAGCGTCTGCCCGTTGATGATCCGGTCGGGGTCTTCAATGTTATTGGCTTCCACCAGTGCATTCACCGATGTGTTGTAATCATCCGCAATGCTGGAAAGCGAGTCTCCCGGCTGTACAACATACGTGCCATCTTCGCTCAGTGGGGCGCTACCGGCCTCGTCACTGTCACTGGCGGCTTCCTCCACAGCAGCGACCGCCGCGTTAACCTGTGCAGCCCCGATGCCACCACAAACATTCAGCGGCACAGAAATCTGGTAGATGCTGCCATCTGCGGCACCAGCATAAACGGTGATGGTACGGTTGGAGAACATATCTACGGTAGCCACACCGGTTTCCAGGATGCGTGCGCTGCCACCCAGTGCAACCGCCTGTTGAACACCAGCAACGAGGTCTGCCGACGAAAGACGGGCATTACCGTTACCCAGTGCAGAGTAAAATGCCAGCGATCCCTGCTCACAGAAGATAGCCGTTGGCGCGTCAACAACGTCGTTTACGCGGCCATCAGTAAAAAGTGCAGGGTCACCAGCGGGGGCAGCCGCCCCGCCGCCATTGCCGTTATCATCGTCGTCATCGTCATTGTCGCTACTGTACTGTGCATCAGCGAAGTTGAGTGAAACTGTCGGCACACCCAGCAGCGAAAATAAACCGGCGGATAGTGCGATGATAGCAACAAAGGTCAGAATGCGTTTGCGGTTCATGTAAATCAACCTTCAGAGTAATGAGTTGAGTAAAATCCAGCTTAACGCGCCAGAGTTTATACAAAATCATGGTTGAGTTGAAGGTTTAACAATGCAAATATTGTAAAAAATTGTAATTATTGAGCGCACATGCATGGCGAGGCCTTTTGCTGTGGCCTGCCATGCATGTGTGCCGCTGCATCAGGGCAGGCTGCTGCCAATAAAGCTGGTAACGATACTGGCATCGGACGCATCAATGACATTATCCGCATTAACATCTGCACTGCTGTTGTTACCCATGTTCACATTCTGCCCCACACGGTTGAGCACAAACACAGCATCTGCCGGGGTAACCTGTCCGCTGTCATCCACGTCAACCTGTTCCAGCGTGAGACCGTTTGCCAGCAGAGTTCCACCACCCGGACACGTGGCCGAAACAATCGTAGAGAGGTCTGCGGAGAGCACATAGGTGAACTCATTCGCAGAGCAGTCCTGACGGCGATTGCGACCCGGATCCAGCGGGCCGAAGGCGCTAACACCGCTGATAGCAACATTACCGCCACTGGCTGTAATCGCTTCTACCGTCGCAGAGTTGGTGTTACCGTTGTTCAGCCTCGCAATAATGAACGTACCGCCAGTGGGCGCACCATTGGCCGGGTTGATGCGCAGCACGACCGACACACGCGGCCCACCCCCGCTGCCATAGCTGTTGATCCAGCCGTTGCCGGTGAAGTTCGTCAGGGTCACGTTACCACCATCGGCAGTAAAGGTCGCATACACATTGCCATTCACATTCACCAGCCCATACCCCCGGCTGTCTGCGGGTGAGGTATCGTAATCTGTGCGGCACCATGCCTGCGTATTGCCATTGAATGCCGCCATGATGGGATTCTGATTATTGCTGGAAACCTGCCGATAGCCAATAAACAGCGTTAGCACACCGCTGGTAGTACTTGCCGCGCCGCTGTTTTCCACGGATGCACGTGAACTTGAACAACTGAACTGCGCCCCCGACGTGGAGCCAATCGCCGCCTGCGATGCTTCGGGGGCATACGCAAAGAGCAGAAGTACCATTGCAATCGTAGTGGTGAGTGTTTTTGTAGGTATCATGCTTCAACCTGTCATAGTTGGCTATAAGTAAATGCAAGAATACATCCCGTAAGGTGCATCTATACTTTAATGTATAGGATTGCGAAGCGCAATGACAGGGCAATGGTACCTTTATCCTCTTGAACAAAAAACAGGGCAGCGGGTCACTCCCCTGCCCTGCTGCATGACTCAAAATTTACTGCCACGTTTACTCGGTGGCAGCGTCCAGTTCAGCCTGCCGCTCTGCGATAATTGCTTCCGTGCAGGCGAGGTTTGCGAGGAAGTCCTCACCACCATCAGTCAGCATTTCCGGGCGCAGCTCTGCGGAGTTGTCGCTCACTTCGCCGCCCTCAATGATGATGCCAGCGCGTGCCAGCAAATCTTCAGACAGTTCAACGCCCTGCTCGGCAGCAGCATCCAGGTTTACAGCCAGTACAGTACCCTGCTGGCGGCTGATGCTCGTCATAGAAATGTCAAGGTCACCGTTCAGGTAGCCCAGCGCCATGTTACCGGCGTCAATGCCCTCCTGGTAATAGTCCAGGCCCTGCGCCAGCACGGTGCCACGCGCACCACTGGACGGGTCGCTGGCAATAACCGGAACCTCGTTCTCATTAGCGACGGAAATCAGACCTTCCAGGCCAGCAACCACCGTAGAGTCGGTCGCAACGTAGAACACATCCACACCACGAGAAACTAGCGCCTCAGCAGCCGTCGGTACCTCGGAGGAGTTGGCAATTTCCTGAATTTCCATGTTCAGGCCCAGTTCTTCCATCAACGGCACGATGATGTCTGTGTTAGCAACGGAGTTAGCCTCTGCCGTATTGTAGATGTAGCCCACATTCTCGGCTTCCGGCACAATGTCAAAAATGAGCGGCACAGTCTGCTCAAACGGGGCCAGCGCCTGCGAACCGGTCACCCACCCCGGCTTGATGCACGCGGCATCGGCCACGCCAGCAACGTACGGGCTGGTAACAGAGGAGAAAATAATCGGCGGGGCTTCAAAGTCACTCGTCACATTGAACGCAGCCTGAAGTGCCGGGGTGCTGATCGCCATAATCAGGTCAACTTCTTCGTCAAACACGAAGTTCTCGGCAATCGTATTCATGGTCGGGATGTCGCCCTCACCGTTGGAGATAACGAGTTCCACAGTCTCACCATCTATATAGCCGCCGTCTTCCAGCGTGGCAATAATGCCATCACGGTTAGCGTCCAGCGCCGGGTGAGACACAAACTGGAAAATACCCACCTTCGGCAGGTCATCCTGTGCAAACGTGGTCGCGCCCATCACAGACAGCGCAAAAACAAGTACAACTAAAAGCAACTTACGGGTCATGTAAAAACCTCTCAAGCAATTTTGTGTCAACAATTTTGAATATCAGGCGAAAGCGCCTGTTCATTCACAATAATCACAGCGGCCACAGCACACCAAGCCCGCGCATCCTACGAAAGCAGCGTGCGATCACTCAACGTCACATTCTTGATGTTGCGGAAGCGTTCAATCAAATTTTCTGCGATGATAGTGTGTCGTTCCTCGCCGTAGATGTCATCAATCACCTCGCCCCGGTTCATCATGACGATGCGATTGCCCATTGTGCAGGCCTGCTGCATACTGTGCGTAATCATAATCACCGTCAGCTTGAACTGCTCCGCCAGCACCTCCGTCAGGTCGAGTATCTGCACGGCGGCGTTCGGGTCAAGCGCGGCAGTATGCTCATCTAGTAGCAGCAGTTTCGGCTGTGTAATCGTCGCCATCAGCAGGGTAATCGCCTGCCGCTGACCGCCACTCAGCATCGCAACATCCGTATCCATCCGGTTTTCCAGGCCCATGTCAAACTGCGCCAGCAACTCACGAAAGCGTACCGCGTCCTTGCGCTGGTAGCCCGGACGATACGTGAGTGAACGCCCGCGCATGGACGCCAGTTTCAGGTTTTCATAGATGCTGAGGCCGGGGCATGTGCCCATACCGGGATTCTGAAACACCCGCCCGATGTAGTTGCTGCGCCGATACTCCGCATAATTCGAAATATCGTTGTCATCCAGCACAATTTTGCCCCGGTCGGCCAGCACCGTCCCGGCAATGATGTTGAACAGCGTGCTTTTCCCGGCACCGTTCGCCCCGATGATGGTCACGAAATCGCCCTCGTTCACATCCAGCGACACATCATTCAGCGCAGTCACCTCAGACGGCGTACCGGCGTTAAACGTAACGCGGACGTTATCCAGTGTGAGCATTACGCCACCTCCGCAGTTGCATTCCGGCGGCGGCGCCAGTCGCGCCAGCGCTGGGCAATATTCGGCGCAGCTAATGCAGAAAGCACCACCAGCGCACTCACCAGCCGCACGTCAGATGCGTTCAAATCCAGCGCAGCAAACACCCACGCCCGCGAAATCTCAAACACCAGCATCCCCACAGACGCCGCCACGATTGCCTGCCCTACGGTTTTCGGGCGCAACAGCACCTCGCCAATCATCACCGCAGCCAGCCCACGGATAATCATACCCACACCCATCTGCACATCGGCAAAACCAAGCTGCTGCACTGCCAGTGCCCCGGCCAGCCCCGCCAGCCCATTGCTTACCATCAGGCCCAGCACAATCATACGCTTATCGTCCGTGCCCAGCGCACGCACCATCTGCGCGTTACGTCCGGCTGCGCGCAGCGTCAGGCCAATCTCTGTGCGGAAGAACCAGTTCAGCAGGGCCAGCACGCCACCCACCACTACCAGAAACACCACAATCTCCACCATGTTATTAGACTGCCGCCGCCACTCATCCCCGAACGCACCGACCAGAAAATTACGCATCCCGTCTTCGTACGGCGTAAGAATAGTACGCTCGTTCAGCAATGGAATATTGCTCGTGCCCATTGTCCGCAGCGTAATGGTATAGGCACCCGTAGCGACGATAATACTCGCCAGCAGGCCCTCAATTTTAAACGTCACGTGGATCAGTGCGGTAGCCAGCCCGGTCAACGCCCCGGCGATGAACGATGCCAGTAAAGTGAATTCGGCAGTTATGCCATATGTGCTGATGAGCGCGGCACACACCGCACCACCAATCGGGAACGACCCATCTACAGAGAGATCAGGGAAGTTAAGCACACGAAAGGTGATATACACCCCAACGCCCACCAGTGCCAGGCCCAGCCCCTGCCCGATAGACCCGATATTCACATTAGCGCGGGACATCACAAACCATGTGATGGCAGCCACCACCACAAACCGTATCAGAAACCACACACCCGACGGTAGCGATGGGGAGAGGGCGCGTCTGTTTTTTGCTTTTGCAACCGACGTACCCGCCGAGTCAGAAACTGCCATGAAATTTAGTTCCGGTTAACTGTAAATCTGTATTCATAAAATGCCGCATCACTATAACACATTGGTCGCAGTTTGCGACATGAAATGCGTTGTGATTGGCATGAACAGGCAGGATGTAGATTATCCCGTTCGCGCCCTACGGGAACACTTTGCCCGGATTCAAAATATTGTTCGGGTCAAGTGCCTGCTTGATAGTTCGCATCACCGCTACCGCGCTACCGTGTTCCTGTTCCATATGCGCGGCCTTGCCAATACCCACGCCATGCTCACCCGTGGCCGTGCCGCCCAGTTGCAGCGCAGTGGCAATCAACCCGGCGTTCACCCGCTTCACAGCAGCAAACCCGGCATCGTCATCATACGGCATCGTCGCATGGACGTTACCGTCCCCGGCATGGCCCAGCACCACGCCATCAATACCGTTTTCGTCCATCAGCCTCTGTATCGTCCCTACCATCTGCGGCAGCGCACTGATCGGCACCGCCACATCAGTCACATACAGGCTTTTGCCCTCATACCTCGCCTGGAAATAGTTATAGGCGTGGCGGCGCACCAGCCATAGTTCGTCGCATTTTTCCGGGTCTGTTGTCAGTTCTATGTGCTGCGCGTTTAACCCCTCACTGACTGCCTTCACAATCTCCAGTTCGGCCTCCAGCACATCTTCCCGAAAGCTGCCAAACTCAATAAACAGTGTGGGTAGCGGCTTACGGTTGATCCCCACAGCATCCCACAGAATACCCGCATACGTCTCGCCCACAAACTCCAGCGACTTTGGCGTGAGTCCCCGCGTGCGAATACCGACAACGGCATCAATCGCCTGCTGTGTGGTTTCAAAGCTCACCAGCGCTGTGCTGCGGAACTTTTCCAGCGGAAACAGCCTTACAGTAGCTTCCGTTACAATGCCAAGCGTGCCCTCACTGCCGACGATGAGGTTCAGCAGATTGTATCCCGAAGACTGTTTCACCGACCGTGACCCGACCGTAATCACCTCGCCATTTGCCATCACCACCGTCATCGCCAGCACATTATCTTTCGCCGCGCCATAGCGCACCGTGCGCGTGCCGCTGGCATTATTCGCAAGTATGCCCCCCAGCGTAGCATTCGCCCCCGGAACCGGCGCAAAAAACAGGCCATGCTCCCGTAACACAGCGTTCAGCGCCTCATGCGTGATGCCCGCCTGCGCCGTCACCTGGAAATCTGCCGGGTACACAGCGCTAATAGCTGTCATCCGGCTCAGCGATAGCGTAATACCCTGATGCACGGGGATGGGGTTGCCTTCCAGCGACGTTCCCGCGCCCCACGCCGTAATCGGCACGCGATGGGTGTTCGCCAGCTTGACCACGGTGGCGGCATCGTCCGTGGATTCTGCCCACACCACCACATCTGGCAGGGATGGCGTGTGCCGTGACCAGTCGTGCGAGTGGGTTTCGCGGTCGGTTTCGCTCACGCTGATCTGATCGTCACGCAAAGTAGTGCGCAGGTCTGTAATAAGGGCCTCTAAATTGAATGCATATGTCGTCTGGATAACCATTTTTCGCCTGTTGTCTTCATGTCAGTTTGCTGTTCAGTGTAGCCTTTACCATTTCGGATTAACAGTGGTTGGGCTGTCCGTTCACTGTCGGGTACTACACTGTGAAAAAATGTCTTGGTTGCTGTAAAGCATGGCGGACGGCTATCGACCAGATTGTAAACAGTCTGTCATCTGGCGGGTTTGCCCTTGCATTTTGACCACGCACAGGACGTAATAACAGGAGTTTGCATATGAGGGCTTCTGTCGTTATGCGTGTCTTGCGTCTATTTCCGGCCATTGCTGCCGTCATCGCTTTACTCTGCACATCATCTTCTGCCTCTGCACAGATCTATACCTCAGATCTCAACCTTGAACTGTTGTGGTCGCAGGCCCGCCGCCAGCCAGAAGATTTTGCTGTGGCGTGCGTGCCGCTCTACAACCCGATTGAGTCCGTCATCTACAACGGTGATGAGCCATTTCCGCTGGCGTCCGTAGGCAAGCTGGTCACGTATGTAGAATACGCCCGTCAGGTGGACGCTGGCCGTATTTCGCTCGGTGAAGTTGTGAGCACACCTGTACTGGATCTGTACGCGCTGCCCCGCACCGATGGCGGCGCTCATCAACGTTACATGGCGTCCTTCGAGGAGGAAGTGCGCTCGCTTTCACTGTGGGAAGTCGCCTCTGAAGGCATGATGGGCTATAGCTCCAACGCCGCATCAGATTACCTGCTGGCACGCCTTGAATCCGTGAACTGGAATGCCTTCTACACCGACCTCAACATGCACCAAACCACGCCACCGCACCCGCTCAACATGGTGCCGGTGATGATGAGCAACCACGAAACCGGGCGTCTGGAACTGGACGATGTGCAGTCGCCCACATTGCAGGCTGATGGCGAGGCGTTTTTCCTCCGGTACATCCAGGATGAGCAGTGGCGTGCCGACGAAATCGAGTATCGCAACCAGCGACGGCGCGGCTTCCCGGAG
>JBCCQC010000004.1:0-23899 GCA_039024535.1 Chloroflexota bacterium | reverse complement strand
TTCCTTGGCGATGGACTGCGTGATGTGCTTGACCCACAACTGAAATGACCCCCGATGAGGCAGAGGCTTTCTTGAACGCTCGAAAGAGTGGGGATGGCGCAGGGTCGCCAGTGTGTGAAACAGGGTTAACCTGCATATCCACCTCCCCACCTCATCGCAGCTATTGCACTGGCGAATCGTTACCCCTTCACCGCACCAATGAGAATCCCACGCGCAATGAAACGTTCCAGCAGCATTGCCAGAATAATAATCGGCCCGATCATCAGCAGCACCAGCACAGAAATATTCCACCACTGCGGCCCACGGGTTGCATTTTGCGCACTCACCAGCAGCGGCATCGTCTGCGAAGTCGCGCCAGACAGGAACAGCGCCACAATATACTCATTCCACGAGAAGACCAGTACAATCAAAAATGTTGCGATCATACCCGGCGTTGCCAGCGGCAGCACAATACGGAACAACACCTGATACCGTGATGCGCCATCAATAAACGCGCTCTCCTCCAGTTCCAGCGGAATCCCTGAGATGTAATCTCGCATGAACCATACAGCAATCGGCAAATTCGCCGCCGTGTAGGTGATAATCAACGCGGTGAGCGTATCCAGCAGGCCAAGTTGCTGGAACAGGATATAAATCGGGATAATCACTGCTACTGGTGGCAAAATACGGTTGGAGATTAACCAGAACGCGATGTCGCTATTTTCCATGCTCCGCTTGAAAAACCGCTTACCAATCGTCTGCACAATGAGCAAAAACACAGCCAATGCGATGAACAGCGAGGGGATCCACGGCAAGCCCACGGCGACCAGCACCGCAGCCAGCACAGAGCACCCGACGAAAGACAGAATGGAACCCAGCTTCGGGCGGTAGGTGAACCGCATCAGCGCGTATGACGCCGCCGTACCGATGATGAGCGCAAAAAATGAACTCACCAGTCCAGAGATAATCGTGTTGCGGTAAGGGCGTGTGACGAGGTTGCCCGCTGTTTCATCAAACAACAGACTTTGCCATGCGTGTAACGACGGTTGAAAGTCTACCCACGGAATGTATTTAGGGCCAGAACTCACATCAATCGGAAGTTTGAACGCGGTCACGGCCAGCCAGTACAATGGGAACAGCACAAAAAACGTCCACACTGCCAGCATGACGTACGAAATAATCATCCAGCCGGGGGAAGGCTTGAATGGGCTTGTCTGCTCGAAAAGTTTCTTTATCATCCAGTGAACTCCAGTAAGCGGCGGCGGGCAATATTCACAAGTACGAGCGAGAAAAACGTTACAACGATCAGCAGCATGTAAGCAACCGCCGTTGCGAACCCGATAGACGTGGCCGAGGCTTTCCATTGGTTGAACGCATAATACGTCACCGATTCTGTCGCGGTACCGGGGCCACCAAATGTCATCACGCGGGGCAGGTCAATAATCTTGAACGCTTCAATCAGGCGAATCAGGATGAGGGTAATGCTGACCGGGATGATCTCTGGCATCACAATGAACCGGAACATCTGCCACCGATTGGCACCGTCCACGAGTGCGGCTTCAATTGGCTCTGTAGATACGCCTTCCAGAGCGGCAAGCAAAATCACAAACATGAAGGGCGTCCACTGCCATGTATCCCCGATCAGGATAGCTGTTCGTGCGCCAAACGCGGAGTCTACCCATGTAAAATCGGTCAGTCCAGCAGCCTTAAACAGCGGCGCAAAAGGCCCTTTTACCGTGTCGGTCATCATGCGGAACAAAAAGCCAATGCCCACCGGCGTAATCATCATAGGCAGCAAGAAGACCACCCGGAAGAAACGCTTCCCGGGTAAATTTTGCGTGACGAGCAGCGCCAGCCCAAGGCCAAGCAGGTATTGAATGGTGACACCAGCGAACACAAATATCATCGTCACGACAAGCGCACCCGGCAGCCCATCATTTCCGAGTGTGATAGCCGTCAGGTAAGCCAGCGCCATCATTGTGACGACGATCACAACGCGCAGCAGCAAATTGAACAGCCCCAGCATCACACTGGAAACAATCACCACCAGTCCCGGAATCACCGTCAGCAGCCAGTATTGCTCCTCGAACCATGTACCGGCCATCGCGCCTTCCTCAGCGACGAGAAAGTTCACAATGAACCAGCTCACTACGCCGAGCACAACCACTGTTCCGCTGCCACCCCCCATACGCAGCACTGGCATATTGCTGCGGCGGATGTGCGATACCAGCATGTACAGCATAAATGCAGCTAACGTGGCAAGCAGCACCCACCCGATGCTTGTCGGTTGCCCCTCTAAACCAAGAAAATTCGGAGCGTCATCGAACCAGCGCCCTAAAAAGTTGCGGCTGCCGCTGCCCCGCAGCAAACGTTCGTAGTTATTCAGCCCGATAAACTCAATCTCGTAGCCACCGCGAACCAGTTGCACACGCGATAGAGACAGATAAAGCGAAACAAACAGCGGAAAAATCGCAAGGAACAGCACAATAATAACGGCGGGCCACAGTAATAAGGTCGGGGCAAGGTCTTCGAGGCGGTCAAAAAGTGAGGGTTTCGCCGCATCAGCCGCGTCTCGCTCTGTAACCGGAACAGATACCTGTGCGGTATCGCGCTTTGCTTCCATGAGAAGGCACTCCGATAAAATAGGTTCACATTCTGGATTTATAAATACAGGGGGACATGGAAACCCATGCCCCCCCTTGAGAGGATCTAGTGCGACTGAGGGCTACTCAGTTTCGATACCCAGTGTGCCGAGGTATGCTGCAAGCTGTGCATCACGTCCCAGTTCGTCGGTGATTTCTTCCCACTGGAGCTCAATTTCTTCTGCGGCTTCTTCTGCGGTGAACTCACCGGCAAGGAACTGGCTCAGGACAGTATCCAGCACAACACCCTGGTAACGCTGGTTCTGCGGGATGCGCAGGTCAAGCATCATGTTCGGGCTGGCGAGGCTGTTGCCGATAGCGCTCAGGTACTCGTTTGCGCCTTCTTCGCTAAAGCCTGCCTCTACCCATGTATCCGTGCCCTCAAACTGGGATGTACGGTACGGGTTAAAGCCCGTCGCGCCGATGGTCACGTCTACGTTTGCCTGTGCAGGCTGTGCCATGTAGCTGAAGAATGCATAGGTCGCATCCTTAACTTCCTGCGGGGCGGCGGCGCTAATACCACCAGACCAGCCACCGAATGCTGCGAATGGGGCATGGTTTACACCGTCAATTGCGAACGGGCAGGTCATGTCATCGCACGCGACCAGCTCGCCGCTTTCACGGTCAAGGACTTCGGTTGTGCCGGGGAGGATGACCGCGCCGGTAATGTCCTTAACTACGGAGTTGTCCGGGTCAATGGAGAGCGAACCAACGTCACCCCAGTCCAGCGTCAGGGCGCAGCGCCCGGCCTGGAACAGATTGCGTGTGTCACCAACACCGATGTTCAGTTCATCGGGCGGGCCAAACTCTGTCGTTGCTGCGTAGATTTCCATGGCGCGGATGAACGCCGGGTTGTTGATGAGCGGGGTCATGTCTTCTGTGTCGAAGAAAGCACCCTCTGATGTGCCCTGCGTCTGGAGAAAACCACCGGCGATGGAATGAACGAACCAGTACCCCTGGTTTGCGCGTGCCTTACCGATGCAGCTACCGTAGTCACCTTCGCCATCGTCGTTCATGTCGATGTCGTCAGCGGCTTCTGCAATTGCGAGGTAGTCTTCCCATGTTTGCGGCGGTTCGAGGCCCAGTTCTTCCAGCACGTCAATGCGGTAGTAAACCATGTGGAAGTCACCATCCAGCGGGATAGTGTAGATGTCACCCTGGTAGGTGGAGCTGAAGTTGCGGAAGAACGGTGCGACATCATCCCACATCAGGGACTCGTCTGCCTCAACATAGCCAGTAAGCGGCTCAAGATAACCCGGATCGATATAGTCAACCATCCACTGCGGCGCAAATACAAATGCGTCGAAGCTGTTGGTGCCTGTTGCCTGGTCGGTGAGAACATTCTGGTAAAGGTCAGAGAACGGAACCGTTACAATGTTGACCTGTGCGCCGGTCAGTTCCTGAAATTCCGGTGCGCGGCGCTGGAGTGGCTCTGCAATCTGCGGCCCGGTAAAGGTGAGGATGTCAATCGTGACACCTTCAAACTCCATATCCTGTGCGTTCGTCATGCCAAACGCACCAACGATAAGCGTGAGAAGGATGCCCAGACGGACAACTTTATTGAGGTGAATCATATTTTTCTCCAAAAAATCAATCTAGTTGCGAAAACACGTATTGTCTGGCAGGTTTCGTATTGTGCCCGGAACTCTGCTAAACTCTACAATATCTTTAGCTGCGTAAAATTATAGTGCGCCGTCAATGGGGTGTCAAACAAATTTGCCAGAAACCGGTGAATGTAACACAACCTGACATCCCGAATTGCAAAATGGAGTGAAATAATTCTTTATGGAAAAACAAACCATTTATCTGGTTGCCAGTGGTGATCTCCGCCTGAGTGCAAATCAGGTTTGCTGGGCTGCCCAGGCAGAAATGGAAGGCAATCTCATCAACATACTCAGTGCAGAAGGCTGGACGGTTCAACGGGCGCACGAGTATGACGAAACAGAACAACACGGTTTCATCAGCAGCCAGCGCATGGGTATGGATGTCTTCAAGGATATTCCACAGGATGCGCCGCTGATTGTAGCCGAAGCCGTATGGCAATACAGCCACCACGTTCTGGCAGGGTTACGCACACACCGTGGGGCAATTCTCACAGTTGCCAACTGGAGCGGCCAATGGCCCGGATTGGTCGGCATGTTGAACCTGAACGGCTCCATGACAAAAGCGGGAATTACCTACAGCACACTGTGGAGCGAAGACTTCACAGACGAATACTTTCTGAATGGGCTACGGCAATGGCTGCGCGAGGGTACTGTTACCCATGATACTTCCCATACGAAGCCGTTGACCCTCTCGCAGTTACCGGCAGATGCGGTTGAAATCGGTCAGCGCCTCGCCATGGAACTCCAGCACGAAAAAGCTATTCTCGGCGTGTTCGATGAGGGCTGTATGGGCATGTATAACGCCATCATCGACGACGAAATGCTCAACCCGACGGGGATTTACAAAGAGCGCCTCAGTCAATCGGCACTGCTGGCTGCCATGCGCGACGTCACCGACGAGGAAGCACAGGCCAACCGCCGCTGGCTGGATGAGCGCGGGGTCACATTCGTAACCGGAACCGACCATGCGACGGAACTCACAGACGCACAAATCCACGACCAGCTAAAAATGTACATCGCTGCCGTTCGCATTGCCCACGACTACGGCTGTGATGCCATCGGGATTCAATACCAGCAGGGGCTGAAAGACATGGCACCGGCCTCAGATCTGGTAGAGGGATTGCTGAATAACCCCGAGCGGCCACCCGTTTACCACGCAGAGACAAAACAAGAACTGTTCGCAGGGCAGGCACTCCCCCACTTCAACGAAGTGGATGAGGGCGCGGCAGTCGATGCGCTTGTTACTAACCGTGTGTGGACGGAACTGGGATTCGATCCATCTACCACACTGCATGACATCCGCTGGGGAGAGCACTTCACCGGAAACGGAGTCGATGATTTTGTGTGGGTCTTCCTCATCAGTGGTGCCGCACCCGCTTCACACTTCATCGGTGGCTACACAGGTGCATCAAGCGAACGGCAACCGCCCATGTACTTCCCGAACGGTGGTGGCTCCCTCAAAGGTGTTAGCAAGCCGGGGGAGATTGTGTGGAGCCGCGTGTATGTAGAAAATGGTGGCTTACACGTTGATTTAGGGCGTGCCACGGTTGTTGAGCTACCCGAAGCAGAAACCAGCCGTCGCTGGCAGGCCACCACACCACAGTGGCCTATCATGCACGCGGTGTTGCACGGCGTCACCCGCGACCAGATGATGGCAAAACACCAGTCCAATCACTTGAACGTCGTCTATGCGCCATCCGCTACCGAAGCCGCCCACGCGCTGGCAGTCAAAGCAGCAATGTTCAACGCGATGGGCATTCAGGTTCACCTGTGCGGAGAGGCATTGTAACCATGACAACCATTACAGATGCAGTTGTACACGACATACGCTTCCCAACCTCGCGTGAACTGGATGGTTCCGATGCGATGAACCCCGACCCGGACTACTCTGCCGCATACGTCATCCTCAAAACCGACCACCCCGACGGACTGGAAGGGCATGGGCTTACGTTCACCATCGGGCGCGGCACAGAACTGTGTGTTGCCGCCATAGAAGCCCTGAAGCCCCTCGTCGTTGGCAGAACACTCGCCTCTTTTACAGAAAATATGGGGGCCTTCTGGCGCCACATCACGGGGGATAGCCAGTTGCGCTGGGTCGGGCCAGAAAAAGGCGTGATCCACCTCGCTACGGCAGCGGTTGTCAACGCCGTCTGGGATTTGTATGCAAAGGCAGAAGGTAAACCGTTGTGGCGTCTGCTGGCGGATATGAGTCCTGAGGAGGTGGTTCGCTGTGTGGATTTCCGTTACATCACCGACGCGATCACGCCAGAAGAATCACTGGAAATTTTGCAGGAGAACGAGGCCACCAGAGCACAACGCATCGTAGAGCTGGAAGAAACTGGCTACCCGGCCTACACCACGTCCGCCGGATGGCTTGGCTACTCGGATGACAAAATTCGCCATCTGTGCCGCGAAGGGCTGGCCGGTGGCTGGACGAACTTCAAAATTAAGGTAGGGCGCGACCTGAACGACGACATTCGGCGCTGTCGTATCATCCGTGAAGAAATTGGCGACGAAAACCGCCTGATGGTAGATGCCAACCAGGTGTGGGATGTGGGGCAGGCTATCGAATGGATGGGGCACCTTGCCACATTTAACCCGCACTGGATAGAAGAACCGACAAGCCCCGATGACGTACTGGGCCATGCAGCCATCGCCAGAGGCATCGCGCCGCTTAAGGTGGCAACCGGCGAACACTGCCAGAATCGCGTAATGTTCAAGCAGTTGATGCAGGCCGGGGCCATCCACTTTGTGCAGATCGATAGCTGCCGTCTGGGTGGTGTAAACGAGGTCATCAGCGTGTACCTGATGGCGAAAAAATTCGGCCTGCCCGTTTGCCCCCATGCCGGTGGCGTGGGCCTATGCGAGTATGTGCAGCATCTTCAGATGTTCGACTATGTAAGCATCAGCGCGACGAAAGAAGACCGCGTGGTGGAATATGTAGACCACCTCCACGAGCATTTCAAGTATCCGTGTGTGGTGAAAAACGGCCACTACATGCCCCCACAGGATGCCGGATACAGCATCGAGATGAAGCCCGAAAGCATCACCGCGCATCGTTTTCCAGATGGCGTCGTATGGCAGGAGTAAGCCCCATGAAACGTATCGGACAGGTCATCAAACTGAAGCCAGATGCCTACGAAGAATACAAACGGCTCCATGCCGATGTATGGCAGGACGTGCTCGCCACAATCAAAGCTGCAAACATCCAGAACTATTCTATCTATCACTGGAATGGGCTGCTTTTTGCCTATATGGAATATGTGGGGGATGACTTTGACGCGGACATGGCGAAAATCGCCGCAGACCCCAGAACGCATGAGTGGTGGGCACTCACAGACCCGCTGCAACAGCCGGTAGAAGGAAATTCTACTGGCAGCGTTGAGGGTAACTGGTGGACAGATGCCGAAGAACTATTCCACGTGGACTGAAAGGGGATAGATCTGTGAAAATTACAGATAGCCATATTCACTTCTGGCAACCGGGCACGCTCAGTTACCCATGGCTTGGTGATGTCCCCGCTATCAACAAGCCCTATTTGCCACAGGGCCTGCCAGCATCCGGCGACGGATGGGAAATGGAAAAGCTGGTATTCGTTCAGGCCGATTGCATCCCTGAGCAGGGACTTGATGAGGTGACGTGGGTAACGGAACTGAGCGAAAATGATCCGCGCATTCAGGGTATTGTAGCGTTCGCCCCACTGGAAAACGACAATTTCCATGACACCGTGGAAGTGCTGGGTAGCAACCCGCTGGTGAAAGGGGTGCGTCGTCTCATCCAGTCCGAACCGCAGGGATTTGCAGTGCAGGAGCATTTTGTCCGCGCTGTCAACACCCTTGCACATTACGCCCTCACCTTCGATATTTGCGTGCTGCACTATCAGTTGCCAGATGCCATCGCGCTTGTAAGGCAGTGCCCGAATGTAACTTTCGTGCTGGATCATCTTGGCAAGCCGAATATCAAAGACGGTGAAATTGACGAATGGAAAGCGAATATCGACGCGCTTGCTGCGCTGGATCATGTCCACTGCAAAATCAGCGGCATGGTAACAGAAGCTGATCTCCAGAACCCGCAGCAAAGCGACCTGCAACCCTATGTTGACCACGTTTTAGAGGTATTCGGCGTTCATCGGCTGATGTTCGGGGGTGATTATCCCGTTCTGGAGTTAGCCAGCACAACCTATCCACAGTGGGTAAGCATGTCATTCAAGCTGCTAGATGGCTTGAGCGATGACGAAAAGGCCAGAGTTTTTTCCGAAAATGCAAACGCTTTCTATGGCCTGTAAACTGCGATGACTGAACTCAATATTAAGACGAAAGCTGACCTGCCCAATCTCCCGTTGCCCATTGTAAGTATCGGGTTGGGTGGGATTGTGCATGACGCACATTACCCTGCTTACAAGATGGCGGGCTTCGAGGTAGTGGGCGGGTATGATGTAGATGGCGAACGCGCCGCCATGATGCAGGAAAAATTTGGCCTGCCCACTGTGTATGATTCGCTTGCCAGTGCCGTGAAAAATGCCCCACCAGATGCCGTGTTTGATGTGGCGGTTCCCGGCTCAAAAATCATGGACATCCTCAGGGAACTTCCAGACGGGCGTGCCGTGCTGATTCAAAAGCCAATGGGAGAAACCCTTCAGGAGGCGCGTGATATTCTCGCATTGTGCCAGCAGAAAAATCTCACCGCTGCTATTAACTTCCAGATGCGCTTTATACCGCACATCATCGCTGCCAGAGATATGATCCAGCGCGGTATGATTGGCGATTTGTGGGATATGGAAGTGCGGATGCAGGTGTATACCCCGTGGGAAATATGGCCCTTTGTGCTGCCACTCCCCCGGCTGGAAATTCTGTACCACAGTATCCACTACATTGACCTGATGCGTTCTTTTCTGGGGACGCCGCAGCAGGTCTACGCAAAAACACTCAAGCACCCCGCCGCACCAGATGTCGCTGCATCGCGCACTATGCTCATCATGGACTATGGTGAAAACCCACGCGCAAACATCATGACGAACCACGGGCACATTTACGGTGATGAATTGGAGCAGTCCTATGTAAAGTGGGAGGGCAGCAGGGGGGCAATCTATGTGCAGGCGGGCGTTAACATGAACTATCCGCAGGGGAAAACTGACCTATTTCGTTATGTGCTGCTGGATGAAGGCACCTCGCGGGATCAACTGCAATGGCGCACGCTTGATGTCAGCGGCTCATGGTTTCCAGAGGCGTTCATTGGCACGATGAGCAGCCTGCAACGTTTTGTAAACGGCGAAAGCGATGTGCTTCCTACTGCTGTGGCCGATGCTTTTGAGACGATGGCCGTTGTAGAAGCAGGGTACACAAGCAGCGAATCTGGCGGAACAGTCATCCCACAGAGCAACGGCGGATAAAACCAGCACTTGCCCGGAAGCCGGAGCGTCCGGGCAAGCACGAACACAGCACTCAATCGTTTGTCAGCATCACCTTGAGCGTAGCACCACGCTGTAGGGCGCTGTCAAACGCCGTCTGAACATCGGCCAGCGAGAACCGATGGGTCGTCAGCGGCGAGACCTCAACCAGACCAGCATCCATCAACCGAATGGCCTCACGATAGTCATCGCCCACATACATCAGGCTACCCAGCACACGCAGTTCCCAATCCTGGATCAGTCCGGCAGGAATCGCTACATCTGCGCCGAATACGCCCAGCACAAGCACGGTTGCCCCCTTGCGGGATGCGTAAATTGCAGATTGGAGCGTAGCCTGCACGCCTACACACTCAGCGACCACATCAAATGCCTGCTCTGGCAGTTTTTCTACGGCGCGGAGGCCGAGCGTTTCCGCAATGGCACGGCGCTCTACAGAGAGATCTGCAATCACCACAGAAGCGGCACCATAGGCACGGGCAACCTGTGCCACCAGCAAACCGATTGTCCCCGCCCCGATGACTGCTACATCAAGCCCTGCGATGTTACCCGCAAGGCGCACGCCATGTACCGCAACTGCCAGTGGCTCTACATAGGCCCCCTGCTCATGTGTAAACCCTTCCGGGATCAGGTGAATGCGGTCAAGTGGCACAGCGAAACGTTCTGCCATTGCCCCTGGCGTCTGGAAGCCCATTACACGAAGCCCGCTGGCAATGTTATAACGCCCCGGCTCGAACTTCGGGCGCGTTCCTTCTGCAATTGATGGCTCAATCACAGCCTTTTTTCCAATCAGCGCGGCATCAACACCCGCCCCCACTGCGATGACTTCCCCACTCACCTCATGACCCGGCAAAACCGGGTAGCTAACAAACGGGTGCTGTCCTTCATAGGTGTGCAGGTCAGAGCCACAGATACCAATCGCCTTGATTGCCAGCAACACTTCGCCGGTTCCGGGGGCAGGGTCGGGTACCTCCACAAGTTCGAGTTTATGCGGTTCTGGAATGTTAACACGTTTCATAATCAGGCATCCATATCAAGGTGAACTTTGAGGGTTTGCCCCGCCTGAAAATTGGCAAAGGCATCGTCAAACTGCGACAGTGGAACCGTGTGACTGACAAGTGACGAGACATCAATCACCTCGTTGGCAAGCCACTCAATGGCGGGGATAAACGTGTAACAGAGTGCAAAAGAGCCAACAATCGTCCAGTCATTTTTGAAGATCTCGTAGGGGCTGATCTCTATCTTCGTCCCCATGGGCGCAACGCCAAACTGCAAAAACTTTCCGCGTGGTTTCAGATATTGGAATGCACCTTCAATCACCTTCGGGATGCCGGTGGCATCAATGACCACATCGAACCCATATGGCGCAATCTCCTTCAGGTGGGCGGTCTGGTTTTCGTCAGCAACCACCGTGTGTGTCGCCCCCATTGATCTGGTAAGCTCCATGCGGGCAGGCTGTTTTTCTACAACAGTTATGTTCGCAGCATTGCTGTGCCGCAGCGATTGCACCAGCAGCATCCCCATTGGCCCTGCACCAATAATGAGTACACTATCTGCCGGGGAAACCGGGAAGCGTTGCAGCGCGTAAACAACGCATGAGAGCGGTTCAATAAACGCCGCCTGCTTGTCAGTCATACTTTCCGGTAGATGGTAGCAGGCACGGGCCGGTACGTTAACATACTCGGCAAATCCGCCTGCACGGGTTACGCCAATGCCCTGCCAGTTCAAACAGTGGTTTGCCATCCCATTACGGCAAAAGTCACAGTGCATACAGTACAGGTTCGGGTCTACGGCCACACGGTCGCCCACGCTGATGTTCATATCAACATTGGTGCCGATGGCAACAACCTCCCCGCCGAACTCGTGACCGGGTACAAGCGGGAAATCGGACATGTATTCGTTTCGATAGATGTGAATATCGGTGCCGCAGATGCCAGAGCGTGCAACCTTCACCACCACTTCGTCTGGCTGTGGCGTGGGGTCGGCTAGCGTCTCAAGGCTGGCTGCCTGTGCCTCCGGGAATACTATCGCTTTCATTAGAAATCATCCTGTTTAATTTATGCTTTATGTTCCGGGTGGTGCGGTCGATTGACGCACAACCAGACGGGTTTGTAAAACGGCTCGCTCTGATAGCACCCCTGGATTTTCAATACTTTTCATCAGAAAGTTGACCGCCATTTCTCCCATTTCCAGCAGGGGTTGCCGCACAGTCGTCAGTTTCGGCATGGTGTAGCTGGCTATCGGCAAATCATCGTAACCGATAATAGATAGCTCGTCTGGCACACGAACACCCATATCAATTGCAGCGTGCATAACACCAACCGCAGTCACATCGGTGAGGGAGAAAACGGCAGTTGGTGGGTTTTTCATCTGTAGGAGTCGGGTTCCGGCTTCATATCCCATTTCGAACCACTGGTTATCACCAATCTGGATGAGTTCTGGATCCTCATCCATTTGATAATCCCGCATGGCCTCCATAGCCCCGTCAAGCCGTCGCTGTATGACTTCGGGGTAGGCTGGCGCAACAATCAGCCCGATGCGTTTATGCCCCAGTTGAGCAAGGTACTCTACACCACTGTAGCCCCCACGAGAGTTATCACAGAAGATCTGGTGGCAGTCCACCCCCTCAACGGTGCGATCGAACAGGACGATTGGCATATGATTTTTCTGAAGTTCAGTAAGATATTCCGGGTTCCGAGCCGATGTATTGATAATGATGCCGTCAACGCGCTGTTGCAGCAGCATTTCGATATATTTGTTTTCCCGGTCTTCATTTTCCTCAGAATTGCAGATTACCCCACGGTAGCCACGTTCGAACAGTGATTTTTCTACGCCAGAAGCCATTCGGCTGTAAGCGGGATGTTCCAGCAGAGGAACCAGAATACCAACCAGCATGGTCTGGCGCATTTTAAGGCCGCGTGCCAGTGAGCTTGGATGGTAGTGCAGCTTTTTCATGGCCCGGTGTACAGCCTTTTCAAGGTGTTTGCTCACCGGGCGGTTGCCATTAATCACACGAGAGACGGTCGCAATAGAAACGCCTGCTTCCTCTGCAACTTCATGCATGGTGGGAATGCGGCTGTCCTTACTTTTCACTGATGTGGCTCCTCATAGACTGGTCAGCAGTCTATTTTACAGCACCCATCGTCAAACCAGTAACCAGTTGTCGCTGTGCGACCCAGCCCGCAATTACCACTGGCAATACCGATAGCATCGAAGCAGCAGACATCAGTGCGATAAACTGCCCGCGCCCGGTCTTGAACGACGAAATATAAACGGTTAGCGGCTCTGCCTGGCTTTTGGCGATGTTGAAGGCAAAGAAAAACTCATTCCATGTGAAAATCATGCACAGCAGTGCCGTTGCGAACAAACCCGGCGCTACCAGAGGCAGCACAAGATAACGGAATTCATCGAATAGCGATACACCATCAATACGCCCCGCCTCCAGAATCTCGTAGGGCACATCCAGCAGGAACGAGCGCATCATCCAGATCACAAGCGGAATGTTCATGCCTGTGTAAATGATAATCATCCCGGCGCGGGTATCCAGCAGGCTCAGGTCGCGTGCCAGCAAAAACAGCGGCACAATAACACCAGCCGGGGGTAGCATACGTGTGGAGATAAGCCACAAAAGCGTGAAGTTGCTGCGTTTATCTGCTTTGTAGGCCAGCGCATAGGCGGCAGGAATCCCCAGCAGCAGTGCTGCAAAAGTCGATAGCAGCGTGATCCACATCGTGTTGATGAGCGGTGTTGCAAAGTCTGCATCGAAGATCGCCCTGCGGTAATTGTTGAGCGTTGCTTCGTAGAAGATCGAGTAACCTTCTTCCTCTACAGCTTCGTCATCGGCTTCTCCTGCTACAGCTTCGTCGGCTGCGGGGGCTTCTGCCTCAAAGGAAAAAACCGGGATGAACGAAGGCGGAAAGTTGAACGCCTCACGCTCTGTTTTAAACGATGTGAGCAACGTCCAGATGATCGGAAAGAAGATTATAATTGCAAGCACATACGTAATCGTGTTGAGTGTAATACTCTGCCATGTTTTCAGCCTCATGCGGTCACCCCTTCCTCAGAACCACGACGTAAAACCTGTACAAAAAATGTCACAACAAGATTGGCGAGGATAATGGCGTAAATGCCCATCGTGCTGGCATCACCAATATCGCGGCTGCTGAACGCTTCATCGTAGATGGCGTAAGAGAGGTTGGTCGTCTGGATACCCGGCCCACCAGTGGTAGTGATAAAAATCACACCGAAGACACTGAGAATAAACAGAATTTCCATTAGCACAGCAATTTCAATGTAGCGCCGCAGATGTGGCAACACCACATGCCGCAAAATAGCCGGGGGATTGGCTCCGTCGATTTGCGCCGCCTCCACCTGATCCATACTGAGCGACTGCAACCCCGCCAGCAAAATCAACATCATGAAGGGCGTCCACTGCCACACCACAATCGTAATGACAGAGATCATCGGGAAGTCTCCGAGGAAGTCCGGTGTTGCAAATCCTACAGACTGTACCATTTTGGTGATGAACCCGAACGAGGGATCCAGCAGAACGTTTTTCCACACCACTGCGGAGACCGTCGGCATAATCAAAAACGGGGTAATCAGCATGGTACGCACGAGGCCACGTCCGGGGAAATCCCGGTTGAGCAGCAGCGCAAACGCCAGCCCCAGCACAAACGTCACCAGCACAACCGAACCGGTCAACACACCCGTGTTCAGGATGATCGTCCAGAAGTCGTTATCTGTGATTACATCCACATAGTTATCGAAGCCGGTAAAACCACGGCGATCCGGTCGGTTCATGTTCCAGCGTTCAAGGCTGAAGCGCAGCGTGAACAGCAGGGGAACCTGAGTAACAAGAATCATGTAAACCAGCGCGGGCCAGATCAAAAAACGGCGTATCAGTTTATCGGAGACCTGCGCATCTGGTGGCGCATCTCTTTCAAAGGAGACCGTCGTATTGACGTTTCCTGTCATAATGGATTCTCCTGTTATTCAATGAAGGCAGTATTTGAAAGTGTGGGGCGACCAGCAGTTGCCGGTCGCCCCGATTTTTTGCGGTTTTCGTGGAGTGTTACGTCTACTCGTAGTAGCCTGCTTCTTCCATTGCTTCGCGGGTGGCCTCGTTTGCACGCTCCAGCGCTTCTTCCACGCTCACGTCACCAACGAATGCCTCTGCAATGAACTGAGAAACATCCGTACCGATGCCCTGGAACTCCGGAATGCCAGCAAATTGAACACCCACATACGGTACAGGGTCGCGGGTAGAGTCAGTCGGGTCAGCAGCTTCCATCAGGCCCAGCACAGTCGGGGCGAAAGCAGCAGCTTCGAGGTAATTCTCGTTCTCATAGGTAGAAATGCGGGTACCGGGCGGGATCGTCTGCCAGCCATTGGTTTCACCAACGAGGGTAATGTAGTCGCGGCTGGTTGCCCACGTAATGAACTGGAGTGCTTCTGCAGGGTGCTCGGTAGTGGACGGGATACCGAGGTTCCATGACCACAGCCAGTGGTTACCCTTGGCAACCGGGCCAACCGGGGCCGGTGCAAAGCCGAGGCTATCAACGATCTCGGACTGTGACGGGTCTGCAAGGAAGCCAGCGGCAACCGTTGCATCTACCCACATAGCAGCCTGCCCCTGGGACATCAGCGTCAGAGCCTCTACGAAACCAGTGCTCGTCGGGCCTGGCTGCCCACACTCGTTAACGAGGTCAATGTAGAAGCTAACAGCTTCGTTCCACTCCGGTGAGGTCAACTGCGGCTCCCAGTTCTCGTCGAACCAGCGCCCGCCAAAGGTGTTCACAACGGTCGTGAGCGGTGCCATTACCTGGCCCCAACCCGGCAGACCACGCAAAACGATACCATACTGCTCGTTCTCCGGGTCATGGATGGTGCAGGCGATTTCGCGGATTTCTTCCCATGTCGGCTGTTCCGGCATCTCAACACCTGCTGCTTCAAACATTGCGGTGTTGTACATAATCATGCTGGACTCCCCGTAGAACGGCAGGGAGTAAAGTTCATCTTCGAAGGAAATACCGAGGCGCACGCCTTCCAGAATGTCATCCACGCCATAATCTGGCTGTACGCTGTCCGGGAACTCCTCGAAAAGCTGGTCAATGGAAAGGATCCAGTCGTTGCGGGCGAAGATCGGCGTGTCGAACATCCCGACAGTGATGACATCGAAGCTGCTGGCACCGGTAGCAACGTCCGTGGTGACGGTATCGCGCAGTTCATTTTCCGGTAGAACAACCCAGTTCAGGGTAATACCGGGGTACAGCGCCTCGAATTCATCGGTGAAGCTTTCCATGACAACCATATCCGGGTTGTTAACGGTGGCGATGGTCAGCTCGACGGAATCCTGCGCGAGGGTGATGGACGCGCTCATGACGAGCAGCATAGCCAGAAGAAGAATACTAAAGCGTTTCATCAATCAAAAGCTCCTTGTAAAATAAGTTGGGTAAACGTTTACCATTTGTAAACGTTTACCATTCAATCACCTGCATTTACTTTTGTCAACATTGGGATTTTTTTCACAACGATGGCTGCATATCAAGCAGAGCTATGCAGGTAGTTTACGTTGCACAGAGAGCGTCTTTGAAAGTCGGGTATTGCTTCTGCTCTCATTTCTCCCCCGATCCTTGAGGAGAGAAATTTACCGGATGCTGGCTCCCCTTCCCTCTGGCATGGTCACGATCCGGGATGGCAGTACTTCCTGATGGCAGGGTGCAGGGATAATGAACAGATGATGTCGGGGGCGGTTTAAAACGGTTCGTGCCTTTTACAAAATGGGATGCCCCGCCCCGGATGTGACACTCAATCGAGCGTTAGAGGGTTTGTGGTTCGAGGACACGTTTTTCAGCAGCGGACATGTAACTGCCAAATACAAGTTGCATGGTTTTCAGATTATCTGCGCCGGTTGTTTCACCACCTTTACCGCATAGCCCGTCCAGAATGTCCTGCTGGCAGGTGACAATACTGGAGTGGATGAGGTCATAGGCAGGGTCTGCCCACGGGTAGCCGGGTGGTACATGACGTTTTGCCAGCGTGCCCTGTTCAGTTGTCTCACGAATCCAGAAATCCGGGCCAAGCTCAAGAAATCCCCGGTCGCCCTCTACATAGATGTATGTCTCTGGAAAGCGTTCGATTTCTGTGCGGCTGGCATAGCTCATTTCACACAGTACAGTAATTGCGTCGTCGCCCATCGTCATCATACTGGTAGCAACATCCTCCCCGTTGATGTCCGGGTGGACACGGCGCGTGGTGGCATACAGTGTGTGAGCATCACCGAACAAAAAGCGTGCGGTATCCAGAATATGGCTGCCGATGTCTGTGAGGATAAACTGTTCCAGTTCTTTCAAGAACGGCTGGTTATCGAACACCGGGAAGCTGTTGGCATAGTGAATGCGTGCACGGAAGGGTTTGCCAATCGTGCCACTGTCCAGTTGGGTTTTGAACTGACGTATGGGGTGTTGCCAGCGCCAGTTTTCGTTGATGAACAGCTTTACACCAGCAGCATCACAGGTGGCGACCATCTCTTTTGCTTCTGCGAGGTCTACTGCCATCGGCTTCTGGCACACGACATCTATGCCTGCTGCTGCGCCCATTTTCGTGAACGGCGCATGGGTTTCTACATTCGTGCAGATGTCGATGAAATCAAGGTCTTCGTTGTCGAGTAGTGCTTGCGCGTCATCATAAACCGCCGGGATACCGAATTTTTCTGCAAATTGCTCTGCTTTTGCTTTCGTGCGGTTGTAAACAGCCACACACTCCACGCCGTCAAGTTCGTTCCAGCCAGCAAGCTGAAAGTGCGACCAGAAGCCTGTCCCGAACAGCGCGAATTTGAGTGTTTTATCAGTCATATGCCTCAGTCCTTTATCCACTGGCGCATGGTGCTCACGCTTTGCTGCGCCCACTGTCGTTCTTTTGCCATGGTTTGCTGCATGGTCGCTTCCGGCGCGGGCCACAGCTCGATGATGGCGTTATAGTCTCGTCCGTGCTGGTTGAGTTGTTCCAGCATCCACGGCACATCCAGCATACCTGCCCCGGCAGGGGTGCCATCCAGTAAAAAGCCCATGTTGTGGTCAATTCGCCGGATGGAAAAATCTTTGACGTGCAGGTTCACCACATATTTGCCCAGATGCGCAACCACAACCTCCGGCCCTTCCAGTGAACCGAACGAGTTCACAGTATCCATGCAAATGCCCACATGCGTACTATCGACCGCCTCCAGCACCGTGACGAGATCACGTGCCTTAAAACGGTCGTGATTTTCAATGGCGAGTGTGATGTCGCGCGATTTAAACTCCGGCAGCATCCCGCGCAGAATGTCGATGATCTCCGGTACATCCGGGTGATGGTCGGTGGTATCGACCACGACGCGCAAAATAGCGGAGTCGAATTCCTGCGCAATATCGAGGTAGGTTCGCAGATGTTCTGGCTGTATGCCGCGTGTGCCTACCTCTAACGTTATCCCGTTTTCGTCAGCGAAGGCTTTTAAAGCTACTCGTTCGCTATCGGATAATGTGTGCAGCGGCAGGTTATCTGCAATCTGCGCAACAGATACGCTGAGATTGACCGCTGCCTGTAAAAACTCGTGGTAGCGCATAGGGTTTTCTGGCTGTTCGTATCCCGGTACGCCAATTGACCATGCGTAGGCGTAGGTTCCAATGCCTAACTGTGTCGTCACAGGTCAATCCCCATAAGTGCCTGTCCGATGCGGCGCAGCGGGATATCGCTGCTGCTGAAGAACATCCACATATTGTAGGTGTCGGTCATGGTGGTCTGTCCGGTGTCCCCGCCGATAGTGCGCCCGTTGGCTTCCATTTCCGCATTGCCACCGAACTGGCCGCCGTCGTTATACACATGTACAGAGTGCCCCTGCACGCCGGGGCTATCCGGCGGTTCTTCGGCATAAACGGTCGTCGGGTCGTTGTTGAACTGCCGCACAAACAGATAATGTGTGCCATCGGGGGTCTGGTTCAGGTAGCCCATGCGCCCGGATAGGAAAGCAGCTTTATAGCCCATTTTGTACTGCTGCTGCCCCGTCAGGTGAAGGCGGTATGCGCCATTACGGGTTGTCATAGCATCGTCAGCAGGGTCGCCAAAGTAGCGCACGGCCCCCTCGCCACCGGAGGGAATGAACAACGTTCCACCGGCGTTCAACTGTATCAGGTTCCATGTTTCGGCATACATGCTATCGCCGCCCAGAATGCTCATCGTCGCTGTTTGTGCATACCCTGCGAACTGTACATCTGTCATCAGGTCGTCAAACTGTGTTGTGTGGCGCAGCGGGTTTGCAATTTGCTGGACGGTGCGGCGCATATCCACATAGAGCGTGCCTGTAGCAGTATTGTACGCCTGTAGCCCGACCTGCTGCGAGAAGTGTACCTGACCGCCTATCGTGAGCATCCGGTACATGCCCGGGTCTATCTCACGTGGGACGCGGTGCGTGCCCCAGAAATCAGTGCGGTCATGGATGTTGAACTGGATTTCTGGCGCAATCCACATACGCTCACCGCCCATGTTCCACTCCCCCGCCGCGATGAAATCACGCAGCGCGGCAGCATCCCACAGCACCGGGTTCAACCAGTAGAGGCACGGGGTATCTTCAGCCAGAAACGGCATCACACGAGAGCCGTATTCCGTGAATAGCAGGCGCACACCATTCTGAATAGGCAGTGTGTGATGGGGTTGCCCGGTAGCCGCCAGTGCCTGCCGGATGTCATTGTACGTTGACATTTACAGGCTGTCCGTTATTTCTTTCACGCTGTGTTTGAGCGCATCTAAATCCATGATGTTCTCTTTCCAGTCTGGCTTGAAGATTTTGTCATACGCCTTATCAATCGCCAGCTTTGCCCCATCACTGAAGGGGAAGCCCGCCAGCCCGAAGATAATCGCAAACTCAATCCGCACATGCCCGGAAAGAAACTACCATGCGGCTTCTTCTGGCACGCCCATTTTAACCGCCTCGTCGTAAGCCTCTTTGATTGCTGTTACGCAGGCGGCGGCAAAGGTTTCTACCAGGGCGGGTTCCAGAATCGCCATTTGCTCTACCGTGATGCGGTGGTTTTTGAGCACAGGGGCATACATATCCCGTGCGACTTCATCGCCTTTCGCCCAGTCTTCCTCCGGGCCGCTGTGCAGTGCAGATACAATGTGGTGCTTTGCCTTCACACCGCCGAACCAGTCTGTGCGTGCTTCCTCTGTGGTTTCATCGTTGAACATCGGCGGGTGGCAGGGATGAGACACATAGTAGGTCAGGTCATCGCGCATGGGGATGACTTCTGCATAGGCGGCGGCAGGGTCTAAGCTCATCAGCATCGCGCCGGATTTCAGTTTGGGTATAATGGCCCCGGTAATTTTGCCAATGAGACGGTCTGGCAGTGCCAGGATGACGACATCGGCATCTTTCAGCGCCTCATCTTCTGGCGTGGGGGCAAGCCCACGACTGGCAAGGTTAGCAATCCCTGCCTCGCTTACCTCAACATAAGCCATCTGGTATTTATCAGGGTGCTTTATCAGGTTGTCCGTCAGGCGTCCTCCCATCTTCCCACCTGCACCCATCAGGGCAATTTTCATCGTCATCATCACAATCCTTTGTTTGTCTGGTTAGCCAACATCTGCTCAGAAACTTCACGTGGTTCGGGGTTGCGGGTCGTCGTCCAGGTCGTTGCGTATAAATCGTCGGCGCATCCGGGCAATGTTTGTTGTGCGGATGCCATCAAAAAACACCGCGACAAAGATTACCAGCGCCTTCACCATCGGCTGCAAATACAGGTTTACGCTGCGGAATACCAGCCCGGCTTCCACCATCTGAAGCAAAATGGCACCGAACACAGCACCATAGGCACTGCCCACACCCCCGAATAGACTCGTCCCGCCGATTACAGCGGCGGCGATGGCGTCCAGTTCGTATGTTTCGCCAAAGCTGCGGTCTACGCGCATTACCTGCGATGCCAGAATAAACCCGACGAGGCCGGCAATAGTGCCACAGATCACATACACAGAGAACGTCACGCGGTCTGTATCAATGCCAGCTTTTTTCGCTACTTCCGGGTCATTGCCAACCGCGTACATCTGCCGCCCCAATGGAGTAAAACGCAGTACATAAACTGCTACCGCCAGCACAATCAGGAAAACGACTACCGGCATGGGCACGCCCAGTATGCGCAACTGCCCGAAGGCGTTTACCGTTTCGGGTAAGTCCACCTGTTCAGATTGGGTGAGAAACGTGCCGATGCCACGCCCCGCAACCAGTGTCGCCAGCGTGACCATGAACGGTACCACGCGCAACTTCACGACGCAGAAACCATTAAACGCACCAAATAATGCACCCACGCCCACCGCAACCAGCAGCCCCATCCATATCGGGATTTCAAACTGGCGCATAAGTAGCCCTGCTGTTATGGCCGAGAGATACATATTCGACCCCACAGACAGGTCAATCCCCGCTGTCAGCAGCACGAACGTCATACCCACGGCCAGCATCCCGATAAACGAGGCGTTCTTGACTATCGAAAGCCCGTTGTCGAATGAGAAAAAGTTACGGGCCGTCAGCGCGAAGAACCCGAAGATCAGCACAAATAAAATGGTGGTGGAGTTGTTGATTACAAAGTTAAACCATCGGTTCTCGGTCAGCCGTCTCATGCGGCACCTCCTGTGCTTCTCGGAACGCTGCGCGTAAAATGCGCTCCTCATCAAATTCAGTACGCTGGAACTCGCCAACGACTTCGCCCCGGCTCATTACCAGCAGGCGATCACACATGCCCATAATCTCCTCAATCTCTGACGAGATGAACAGAACACCGGTTCCTGCTGCGGCAAGCTGGTCAATAATCGCGTAAATTTCGTACTTTGCGCCTACGTCTACGCCGCGAGTGGGTTCATCCATGATGAAAATCGTCGGCTCGTTCAGCAGCCACTTGGCAATGACGACCTTTTGCTGGTTGCCACCACTGAGCGCCTTTGCCGCCTGCGATATGATGTCGCCGCTTTTTAGCTGTAGTGTGCTGGAGGCTTGCTGTGCGGCAGTGTTTGCCGATTGTTGATCGACATACTGGGTTAGCTTATTGGTGAAATCTGGTAGGCTGACGAGCGTGGTGTTATCCGCAATGCTCACGTTCATCAGCAAGCCTTCCTCGCGGCGGTTTTCCGTCACGAAGGCCATGCGGCTGTTGATGCTGTTACGAATGCTCGTCGCGGTGCGGCTGTTGTCGCCAACAACGATCTCGCCGCTGTCAAACTCATCCATCCCGAACACAATCCGCGCTAATTCCGTGCGTCCACTGCCCATCAGCCCGAACAACCCGACGATTTCGCCACGGTTCACAGTCATGTTGATGTCTTTTACGAGGCCCTTTGCCGATAGATTTTTGACTTCCAGGAGGGGCGTTGGTTCTGGTATGGCGGTTTTGGGCGGATAAAGCTGTTCCAGCCTGCGCCCCACCATCAGGTTAATCATCCGGTCAATGCTGAACGCTTCGACGGGTTCCTGTGCCATCAGCACGCCATCGCGCATGACTGCGATGTGATCGGACATAGTAGCGATGTCTTTCAGGATGTGCGAAATGTAGATGACTGCTTTACCCTGCTCACGCAACTGCACCATGATAGTGAAAAGGCGCTCGGTTTCGCGGGCAGTCAACGAGGTGGTTGGCTCATCAAAAATGATGAGCTTTGCGTCGAAGTAGAGTGCTTTGGCAATTTCGGTAAGCTGGCGCTCTCCCGGTGACATCGTTTCGATCAGCGTATCGGGGGCAATATCCAGGCCAACTGCCTGTAGAATTTGCTCTGTCTCTTGCTTGAGCCTGCGGGCGTCGATGTACTGGAAAGGGCCAAAACCACGAGTCGGAAAGCCATCAATAAAGATGTTTTCTGCAATGCTCAGGTTTGTAAACAGGTTCAGTTCCTGGTGGATGAAGGCAATACCGGCCTTTTTCGCGTCAGCCGGGTTACGCGGGTCATATGCCGCACCCTGCATCATCATGTCGCCGCCATCGGGCTGGTGTACGCCACCAATCAGGTTCATCAGCGTGGATTTTCCCGCGCCGTTCTGCCCGATCAACCCGAGAATTTCACCCTCATTCACCTGAATGCTGACCTGATTGACAGCGGTGATGCTGAAGAACGATTTTGTGAGGTTGCGTGTTTCGAATAACACCGTCATGCCGTTTGCTCCACACGGATGATGCGTGTGCGAGTGTAGTCCAGCAGTGCCGCGAGTAAGATCACCATGCCCTTTACCGCATCAATCACAAACGGGGAAAGCCGCGCCGCATCGAGGATGTTGCCCAGCAACACAAAAAATACGACGCCAAAAAACGTCCCTTTTACGCTGCCCTTGCCACCAAATAAACTGCTGCCGCCGATGACGCACGCACCGATAATATCCAGCAGCAGGTTCAGGCCACCCAGGGTTGGTTGTCCGATCTCAAGGCGTGCTGTGTACAGAATGGCGGCGGTTGCCGCGCAAAACCCACTGAACATATACACCAGCGTAATCACACGGCGCACCGGCACGCCGGAAATTTCTGCCGCGCGGCGGTTGGTGCCAATAGCGATCATGTGCCTGCCGAAGATAGTACGGTTCAGCAGGTAGCTTGCCACAACTGCCAGCCCGAGTGAAATCACGGTTGAAACCGTCACGACCGAGAGAATATCGCGCCGTCGGATTTCTGGCTCGGCTTTTTCGCCAAAGTAGACGGAAATCAGTTCGCCAGAGTCTCCCAGTTGTACGAAACTTTCTGGTAGGCCGGAGATGTTGCGGGACTGTGTGAGCCACAGCGCGAAAAAGCTAAAGAAGATGAAGCCGACCAGTGAGGCAATGAACGGCGTGATATTAAAGCGCGTTATCATGTTCCCCACAAAAAACCCGACGATAACCCCTGCCGCCAGCATCACAAACACCGCAACCGGCGTTGCATAGGGGCTGCCAGCCAGCCAACCGCCATTTTCCGTAATCAGCGTGCCCCACAGTGGCAGTCGGTCGAACATATCGGGGTTTAACCCCTCGGACATGACCATTGCCCCCGCGACACTCGCCAGTGCCATTGTTGCCCCCTGCGAGAGGTCAATCCCGGCGATAATCAGGACAAACGTCTGCCCGATAGCGACCGCGAACAGCGGCCACATGTTCGATAGCTGGTTGGTCATGTTGAGTGGACGTGCCAGCCGGTCGTAAAACTGCGCGGCAATCACATAAGCCAGTATAGAAATAAACAGAATAAAGTAGTCAGAAAGGAGCAGGCGGCTGCCAAATTCCTTGAGTTTTTGAC
>JBCCQC010000003.1:0-26004 GCA_039024535.1 Chloroflexota bacterium | reverse complement strand
TGTCAAGCCGCTGATGATTTTACACATCCCACACGATTCAGGATGTAACCGCATATCATCCGCATCGAACTATGATATAGATAACATCAAATGCACACATTTGTCAACAAAACAAATAAAGGTTTATTATACTCTCTACGCCGCTGCTGGAGTGGGACTGGACGGAGGTGACATGGGACGATATGACGGCTGACTGCCGCCCGCTTTCCACGCCTTATGAGCCGTTCCGGGGTACCGGCTATGAGATCAGTGTGCGTACTCCCGATAGCGGCACGCTGGACTATCACACGACGATTGAGGGCGAGATTATTCTGGCGTGTGGCGATGAAGTCCCCGGTATGGAGGGGGTGCCGCGTGTGGTTACGGATGCGCTGGCTGACCTGAATACGCGGGTGGGCCTGCGCCTTGATGCGACGCAGGTACGCTGGTCATACACCGAACGGCTGTTTGATGACTGGGGGCTGGGATGCCCGCTGGATGGTGTGGAATACCCGAATATTGACGTGAGCGGCTATGATGTCACATTTGATCTGCTGGATGAGGAGTGGAACTACCGCGTATCCTCTGACCGGCAGATTATGTTCCTGTGTAACCCGCGCATGGAAGACCCGGAGGCCGAAGGAACCGAAGAACCCACCGTCACCGAGGAACCTGAATCATAACCACAGGGCCAGCGCACCCGCCAGCACCACGGCCACAACCACCATCAAGACACCTGCCAGCAGATGGTTGCGATCCCATGCCGGGGTGCGGATGGGCACCCCGTTTTCGTCGCGCTCAAACGCGGCACCACGGTTGTCTATCGACCACACCCAATCCCGCGCAAAAATCAACACCAGACCACCCGCCAATACCAGTGCCAGTAGCACATACAACCACATGCGCTATTAGAGGCCGGTGCCAAAGCGTCGGGCACAGGCCGGTTCGCTGAGGGGTGGCGTCTGGCCTACAGCGGACAGAATGTCCCCGATGATAGGCAGGTCGTACCACATGCAGTTCTGGTCAATCAGGAAGGCCGACACAATCGTTACGCAGCAGCAGAACACCAGCAGCACGAGGCAGCCGATGAGCACAATGCGCATGGTGTTGTTGGATCCCGGTTCTTCTTCATCGTAGTAGGCATAATCGCCGGGTGGGGCCTGCGGTGGGGGCGTCTGGCCCATCGGGGTGGCACTGGGGGCAAACCCGCTGGATGGCTGCTGCGGACTGGGCGATGGTGATTCTGGTTGATCTGGCGCGACCGACGCATATGACGGTTGTTCTGGCTGCTGCATGTATGGCGAGGATGGCTGCGGTTGTGGTGGTGCCGATGACGGCATGGTTTGCTGCATACCGCCGCCCTCTTCCGGTGCGCCGACGTTAGGCCCACGCGATGCTTCATAGCCCAGCGTGACTGTTTCGCCCAGCCCGATCATATCGCCGTTGTTGAGGGGCTTGGCCCCGGTGATGCGCTGGCCGTTGACGAAGGTGCCGTTGGTACTGCCGAGGTCTTCTATGGTGAAGCCGCCCGCGCCACGGGTAAAGCGCAGGTGATGGCGGCTTACTTCCGGGTCGTTGATGACAATATCGTTGGTGATGTCTCGTCCAATGGTGACGATGTCTTTGTTCAGGTCGTAGGTCTGGTTCGGCTGTGGACCACGTCGCACAATGAGCCGGAAGTTGTCGTTGCCCTGCATGGCACACGCCTCCTTACGTTACGGTGAAGTAGAATACAGACATGACGTGGAGTATATTGCAGGTAGCGGGTGTTTGGCAACCGAACACAGGGCATGGTAGGGCAATCGCATCAAACTTGAGAGATGAGCCTGAGTATGGGGGGGTGGCGTGGCGCGGAACCAATTTTGTCCGGGGCTGCTTCTGGCGTCGCCTTTCTTGAGCGGATTCAATAAACCTGCGCGGCGCTGTTTTTGTGCTTTTGCAGAACGTTCCAGCGCCGTGCAGCGTTCTGCGCCACACGACACGGCACGACAGGGTGACAGGCTGCTCACAGGCGGTAGGTCTGCTTTGCCAGATGGTAGGCCATGTCTGCGGCCATTGCCTGCGCGTCTTCCTCGTCAATGATGTGCCGCACTACCAGCCCTGCCAGCCAGTCTGCCACGGCCCGCCGCCACACATCATGCCGCGCCGGTATGGACGGGTAGGCGCGGGTATCGTCGTTGAATCCGGCGGTGTTGTAGATGCCAGCGGTTTCCACTACATTTTCGAAGTAGGTACGCATCCCGCGCAGGCTATCAAAGAACCACCATGGCGGCCCCAGTCGTAAAATCGGGTAATGGCCGGCCAGTGGCGCCAGTTCGCGGCTGTAGGTGCTTTCGTCCAGTGTGAACAGTATCAGTGTGAGTTCCGGGTGGTTGCCGTAAGCGTCCAGCAGCGGCTTGAGGCTGCGTGTAAACTCGGTTCGTTTCGGAATATCTGCGCCCATGTCGCGGCCATGCTGTGCGAACAGCAGCGCATTGTGGTTGCGATGTGACCCGACGTGCAACTGCATCACGAGGCCGTCTTCGGTGCTCATGCGGGCCATTTCAATCAGCATGTGGCCGGTAAACCGCGCGGCATCCCCGGATAGTGATTCTCCGGCCAGTGCCCGCTGAAAAACAGCGTCTGCTTCTGCGTTGGATAGCTGTTCTGTGTACGGTGCCCCGGCCCCATGATCGGTTGCGGTTGCGCCCATCTGCTTGAAGACTGTGCGCCGCTGCTCCAGTGCGTGTATGTATGAGCGATAATCACTGACGGTGACGCCGGATACGTCGCTGAGTGTGGCGATGTTATCCGCCCACCCTGCCGTGTCGATGTTGACGACTGCATCCGGGCGGAAGGTGGGGATGATGCGCCCTGCCCACCCGGATTCCCGTATCGCCCGGTGATGTTCGAGTGTGTCGGTAGCGGCATCGGTGGTTGCCAGCACCTCGATATTGAACTGCTGGTACAGGTGGCGCGGATTAAAGTCTGGCTGCTGGAGTTTTGCGTCTATGGTGGTGTAGATGTCCTGTGCGCTGGCGCTGTTCATTTTTGCGTCTATGCCGAATACCTCGCGCAGTTCGTCGCGCATCCAGATGCCCGTGGGCGTGCCGCGCATCAAATACCAGTGGTCGCACACCGTCTGCCAGATTTTGCGGTGGTCAGTTTCTACCGTGCCGCCGTCGCTGCGCGGGATGCCGAGTGCTGTTAGCGGCACCCCCTGCGAGTACATCATGCGGAACACGTAATGATCGGGGATAATCAGCAGGTCTACCGGGCTGCCGAACCGATAATCGGGGTCGGCAAACAGGCGTGGGTCTACGTGCCCGTGCGGGCACACCAGCGGCAGATCTTTGATGGTGTCGTACAGTGCCACGGCAATGCTCTGTTGTGCTGGCTCCGGCGAAAAATAACGGGTGTTCATGGGGGGCTATCCTCACAGTGCGAATCGATCACTTTCGTCTATAATCCCGACAAAACTATTTTTTCGCCACCCGACGAGAGATTACCCGTTATGCCTGTCCGCTTCGGAGCCATTGGCTTTGCCCACCCGCACATTTTCGATATGGTCACGGTGCTGCTGGGGGCCGGGGCAGAGATGGCTGCGTTCTACGATGACGACCCCGCACAGATTGCACAGTTCACAGGGCGCTTTCCGCACGCGCAGCAGGCCCCGTCCATAGATGCGATTCTCGAAGATGAGACCATTGACCTGATCGTAAGCGCCACTATCCCGAACACACGCGCCCTGCTGGGCATCCGGGCGATGCAGCACGGCAAAGATTATCTGTGCGCCAAGCCCGGCCTTACGGATTTCGAGCAGCTTGCGGAAGTGCGGCGGGTACAGGCAGAAACCGGCCAGAAGTACATCATTTACTACGGCGAACGGCTCCACAACCCCGCTACAGTAAAAGCTGGAGAACTGGTTCACGCTGGCGCGATAGGGCGCGTGGCGCAGACGGTGGGGTTCGGGCCGCATCGGTTGCTGGGGAGCTTCCCCCGCCCGGAATGGGCGTTCCAGCGTGCTTACTCCGGTGGGATTATTAACGACCTTGCCAGCCACCAGATCGATCAATTCCTGTATTTTACCGGCAGCACACAGGCGCAGGTGGTTGCCGCGCACGTTGGCAACATGAAGCACGGGCAGTTCCCGAATATGCATGATTTTGGCGATGTGGTAGTGCGCAGTCCGTCGGCTGTTGGTTACATCCGCGTGGACTGGCTGACACCGGACGGGCTGGATACGTGGGGCGATGTGCGGTTATTCATTATGGGCACAGAAGGCACGATTGAACTGCGCAAAAACATTGATCTGGCAGGGCGTGCGGGGGGCAATCATCTGTTTCTGGTCAACGGGGAGGGCACGCAGTACATTAACTGCCAGCAGGTGCCGCTGCCGTTCGCGGCGCAGTTCCTGGCAGATGTGGAAAAGCGCACCGAAACTGCCATCTCGCAGGTGCATTGCTTACTCGCCGCCGAACTCGCGCTGACGGCGGAACAGCAGGCCTTTGAGATGATGCGATAGCTGAATGCAAATAAAAAACCGGCGCATGGTCGTTCATGCCCCGGTTGTGACTGTTGCCCGCGTGATGCGCGGCGTTAGACCTTTTCAGCCTCGGCGGTGATGGTTGCCGCTTCTACAGTGGAGATGACACTCTGCGGTGTGCGTTCCCATTCCTTCAGCACCGCGATGCACTCTGCCATCACATCCAGATCAATGTGGTGAACTTCCACGCCCTTACCAATGCCTTCCAGCAGCATAATCGTCAGTTCGCCGCCCAGGTGCTCCTGGAACTCCTTCAGGCCGGCGAATACGTGACGCTGCCCATCTTCGTTGAGCATATCGAGTTCTTCGGCGTAGATGCTCATGCCCAGCTTCTGGAACGTTTCCAGCACTTTGCGCCATGCCGCTTCGTCCAGCATCCCCCGTTTGTAGGAATATGTTACATCCAGTGCGAGGCCCACGGCTACGGCTTCCCCGTGGCGGATTTCATAGCCGGATAACTGCTCCATTTTGTGCGCGGCCCAGTGCCCGAAGTCCAGCGGACGCGACGACCCCATCTCGAACGGGTCGCCGTTGGTGGCGATGTGCTCCGTATGCAGTTCTGCACAGCGGTAAACCAGCCACTCCATCGGCGTCATGTCGCGCTGCTTCAGGTCTTCTGCATGGACGTGGATATAGTCGAAGAACTTCGGATCCTTGAGCAGTGCCACCTTGATAGCCTCGGAGACACCGGCCATCCAGTCACGGTCGTCCAGTGTTTCCAGGAAGTTGAAGTCGTTAATCACAGCGACGGCTGGCGCGAACGTGCCGAGAAAGTTCTTCTTGCCGAAAGCGTTGATGCTGTTCTTTACGCCTACACCGGCATCATTCTGCCCCAGCACCGTCGTCGGGATGCGGATGAGGCGAATGCCTCGGTGTGCGGTTGCCGCTGCGAAACCGGCCATATCCAGCATTGCGCCGCCACCGATGGCGACGATGTAGGAATGCCGGTCAATGCCGTGGTCGTTGACGGCCTTACGCAGTACATCAACGTATTTTTCCGTGTTTTTGACCTGCTCGCCGCCCGGTACCACAATGGGGGCGTGGGCAAGCTGCATTTTATCTTTGTGATGCTGGCAGTAGCGCACGATGTCGGCGCTCAGGCGCGGGTTGTGACGTGCGACCTCGCTATCGACCACGAACAGCACACGCTTTTCTTCTCCGTCGATTACGTCACGCAGTGTGGTGTTATCCACAGCGAACAGATTGTGTGTGAACAGTGTGGCGTATGAAAAGCGAACCTGAAAATCTCTCTGGATTGGTTTGAGCACCCGTTAAGTCCCTCGTCTTTTTCTGACATAATAACCGACATACACTATACAACGAACTGGCGTGCGTGTGGGTTTTACTGAGAAAAATTTCACATAATCTTCGGATTTCGATCATGTATTGCAGGTAATCCTGTGCCAAGTATGAATTTTTTCCGAAAAAATGACCGCTTGCATACGATTTCATAATACACTGGTACCAGTTTGTAAAATTCAGTTATCTGGAGAAAGCCACGTCATGACCGCTAAACAGGGATCCTGCCCGCTGACGCAGCAGGAACTGGTAGACGAATATTTTATGGAATACCGCGCCGCGCTGGTCGCTGTGGCGGCGTTTCTGGATCGTATGGATCGCTCGATTGATAAGAACGCCGAACATGACTTCCGCGTGATTGCCCTGCGCGAGTCCCTGGTTGAACTGACTTCCGCAGAGCCGGAGCGTGTGGAGCGCATTCAGATGATCCTGAGTGACCGTGACACCACGCTGATGGACGAGCGCGATAGCCAGAGCGCCTACGGTGCGTTCAACCCGGAAAGCCGCAAGCCAGCCATAGAGGAGGCGTAACCCATGCAGTACATTGATATGCACGCTCACATGGTTTCTCGCTCCACCGACGACTACCACGCGATGTCCCTGAATGGCTGTGTGGCTGTGACGGAACCGGCATTCTGGGCCGGGTTTGACCGTGTTTCTGTTGACGTATTCGAAGATTACTTCAACCGCCTGACGGACTTTGAACCGAAGCGGGCCGCAAAATATGGCATCCAGCACTACACGTGGCTGTGCCTGAACCCGAAGGAAGCCGAAGACCGCGAACTCACAAAGGAAGTGCTGGAGCTTATCCCGCGTTTTCTGGATCGCCCGAATGTGCTGGGTATTGGCGAGATTGGCCTGAACCGCGTGACCCGCAACGAACTGGATAGCTTTGTAGATCATGTAAAACTCGCGCTGGAATACGACCAGCCGATTCACATCCACACGCCGCACCTCGAAGACAAATGGAAGGGCAGCCGCGTCATCGTGGATACGCTGCTCGGCATTGACGGCATCCAGCCTGACCGTGTGATGGTGGATCATGCAGAAGAACACACGGTTGATTTTGTTCTGGATAACGGCTTCTGGACAGGGCTGACGCTCTACCCGACGACGAAGGCCAGCTATGCCCGTGCGATTGACATTCTGGAGCGTTATGGCACTGACCGCATCATTGTTGCCAGTGCGTGTGACTGGGGGCCGAGCCAGCCGCTGGCTGTGCCGAACTTCGTTTTTGAGGCGCGGCGACGCGGCCACGACGAAGCATGGATTCGCAAGGTAGTTTATGACAATCCGAAGGAATTCCTGAGCAAGTCACCGAAGTTCAAATTGCCGGAAACCCTCACCACACTCAAGCTGAACGCATAAAGCGGGTTATTGTGGGCGGACATGCAGAAGCATGTCCCTACAGGGCATCATATGTGTGTAGGGACGCCATTTTTGGCGTCCGCCCCCCGGAAACTACCAGCAACACGCCACCGTTACACCCGCACACACACGCCTATAACACCCGGAAAGACAAACACATTTCATGCTGCACAACAATTTTCATCTTTCGTATTGCACCAACATCCATCCGGCCAGCGGCTGGGATAGCGTTTTCGAGACGTTAAAACAGTATGCCCCGGCAGTGAAAACCGCCGTCTCGCCGGATGCCCCGTTTGGCATTGGCCTGCGCATCTCCGGCGATGAATCCCACGAACTGCTGGCAGGCGACCATCTGCCGCAGTTCAAGCAGTGGCTGGACGACAACAATCTGTACGTGTTCACCATCAACGGCTTCCCCTATGGCGCGTTCCACCGCGAGCGCGTAAAAGAAGACGTTCACACCCCGGATTGGCGCACGCAGGAGCGTGTGGATTACACCGTGCGCCTGGTCGATATTCTGGCGGCACTGCTCCCGGATTTTGAGCGCGAGGGCAGCATCAGCACCAGCCCGCTGAGCTATGCAAAGTGGATTGACCGCAGCGACGACGCCACATGGCAGTTGCTCACACGCAATGTGATTACTGTGGTGCAGCGCATGATGGCCGTCCGTGCAGAGTCGGACATGCTGATTCACATGGATCTGGAACCGGAGCCGGACGGCCTGTTGCAGAGCAGCACCGACCTTGTGACGTACTTCGAGGATTGGCTGCTCAAGTATGGCGCGGAGTATCTGGCGCAGGAAAACGGCATCAGCGAAGACGAAGCGCGTGCCGCCCTGCTGGAGTATGTGCGCGTGTGCTTTGATACGTGCCATGTCGCGCTGATGTACGAAGACCCGGCGGAAGTGCTGGCCCGTTACGACGCGCTGGGCATTAAAGTGGGCAAGGTGCAGATTAGCTCTGCGCTGCGGGTTCCCCTGCCAGAAGACGCGGCAAAACGCACAGAAATCGCCGCTGCGCTGGAACGCTTTAGCGAGTCCACGTATTTGCATCAGGTGATTGAGCAGGACGCACAGGGCGAACTCGTCCAGTACGAAGACCTGCCGGACGCGCTGCCCCACATCGCCACATCCGAGGCCGATGAATGGCGTATTCACTTCCATGTTCCGATTCAAATCGAGGAATACGCGACGTTCTACGCTACGCAGGATGGTATTCTGAAGACATTCGACCTGTTGAAAGAACGCCCGTTCACGCGCCACCTCGAAGTAGAAACGTACACATGGGAAGTGCTGCCGGACGACATCAAGGTGGGGCTTCAGGAATCTATCGAACGTGAGTTGAAGTGGGTGCTGGATGTCTTCAATTAGCAGCGAAAGCGCACGCGGGACTGTGGCCTATACGTGGCGCGATAAACTTTACGGCTATCTATCGCTGGCCCGTGTGAGCAATAGCCCCACTGTGGTTAGCAATGCCGTGGCCGGTGCAGCACTGGCCGGTATCGTCACGTTTAACGTGGATGTGGTGTGGATTGCGCTGTCGATGGTGCTGTTTTACACCGCCGGGATGTACCTCAACGATATTCTGGACTACGAAATTGACATGCAGGAACGCGCCGAACGTCCGCTGACCACCGGGTTAATTTCTATGCGGGCGGCTGTGATTGTCACGGGCGTGCTGTTTGCCGTGGCGCTGGCACTGTTGCTGCTGGTGAACTGGCGTGCGTTCATCGGCGGCATTTTCCTCACCGGCACTATCGTCCTGTACGATGCGTGGCACAAGAAAAACCCGCTCAGTCCGGTCATCATGGGCGCGAACCGCGCACTGGTTTACCTTACGGCGTTTGTCGCGTTTACGGCCAGCTTTACCGGCGGCGTGCTGTGGGCAGCGGGCCTGTTGTGGGTGTATATCATCGCGCTGACGTTTGTTGCCAAAAGCGAAACACAGACCAGTTTTTCGCGTTACTGGCCGGTGGCGCTGGTGCTGGCCCCGGCAGCGTATTTCGCCGTGCAGTTAATCAGCACACCGGCATGGCTGCTACTGGTGGCCGTATTCATCGGCTGGACGCTCTACAGTACTACGTTCATCTACCAGAAAAAGCAGATTGGCGGCGGTGTGGTGCGCCTCATCGCCGGAATTTCCCTGTTCGATGCAATGGCGCTGGCAGCTACCGGCTGGATTGGTGGCGTGGTCATTGCGCTGGCGTGCTTCGGACTCACACTGTTCTTTTTGCGTTACATTGCCGGGACATAACGAACACATAATTTTGAATTTTACTATGCATAGACCCCCATCCCCGGCCCTTCCCCCGCTACAGGGGAGGGGTAAATTCTGAAGTTTACTGTAAGTCGAAAATTCTATCAGGAGACACCGTGCAAAAACTCACTGTAATCAATGTGGTTGGCCTCGCACAGAACCTCATCGGCCAGCACACCCCGAATATCAAAGAATTTATGGAAAAGGGCGCACTCGCAACTGTGGAAGCTGCCGTGCCTGCCGTGACCACCACCGCACAGAGTACCTATCTTACCGGCGTTACCCCGTCGGAACACGGCATCGTCGGCAATGGCTGGATGTTCCGTGATGAGATGGAAATCAAGTTCTGGCGGCAGTCGAATAAGCTGGTGCAGCACCGCAACCTGTGGGAACACGCCCGCGAAGTGGCGGCAGAACGCGGCGAAGCCTTCACCGTGGCGAATATGTTCTGGTGGTATGCCATGAACAGTACTGCCGATTACGTCGCTACACCGCGCCCAATGTACCCCGCAGATGGCCTCAAGCTCCCGGACGTGTACACATGGCCGATGGAACTGCGCGACGAACTCCAGGCAGACCTGGGCCAGTTCCCGCTGTTTGAGTTCTGGGGGCCGAACAGTTCTATTCGCTCTACAGAGTGGATTGCAAACGCCTCCAAGCGGATGGTAGAAAAACACGACCCGACGCTGACGCTGGTGTATCTGCCGCATCTGGATTACAACCTGCAACGCTTCGGCCCGGATGTAGACGCAGTAGCGACCGACTTGCAGGAGGTTGACCGTGTGGTGGGCGACCTGCTGACGTTTATGGCGCAGCATGACCGCGAGGTTGTGATTGTATCGGAGTATGGCATTTCTCATGTGGATACGCCGGTTCACCTGAACCGTTTGTTCCGCAAAAAAGGCTGGATTTCGTATCGCATGGAAGTGGGCCGCGAGATGATTGACCCCGGTATGTGCCGTGCTGTGGCCGTTGCCGATCATCAGATTGCGCATATTTACGTCAACGATCCGTCAATCATGGACGAGGTACGCGAGTTGGTGGCATCCACACCCGGCGTTGCAGAATTACTCGACCGTGACGGACAGCGTGCATACGGGATGGATCATGACCGCGCGGGGGAATTTGTGGCGCTGGCAGAGCCGAATGCATGGTTCACGTATTACTTCTGGCTGGATGACAGCAAAGCCCCGGACTATGCCCGCACGGTGGATATTCACCGCAAACCGGGCTATGACCCGGTGGAACTGTTTTTCAACCCGGAACTGACCAACCCGAAGTTCCACGCGGCCACAAAGGTGCTGAAGAAGAAACTCGGCTTCCGTTACCTGATGGACGTTATCGGGCTGGATGCCACACTGGTAAAAGGCTCGCATGGTGTGCGCACCGCCCCGGAAGACGGCCCGCTGATTATCACACAGCGCCCGGACGCCCTCAACGCCACGCACATTGACGCCACCGATGTTTACGGTGTGCTGGCAGCACATCTCGGGATCACAGAGCGCGAAGAGAACGCTGTTCCCATCCCCGCAGGCGATTGATTGAGTACCTATCCGTAAATTTACCGTGGGGGCGCGGCACACCTGCGCCCCTGCACAGGGCATTTTATTTCCCGGATAGGCTCTAACCCCACGCCCGTGCTCTCATCGCACAGCCGAATGTGCGGTTGCTGGCCAGTAAAATCGCCCTGTTGTTCAAGGGTAATTTGCATTCGAAACAGATAAAATCTGGATATTGCCGGAAGCATGATGAAAAACGTACTACGGCGCGGGCGCAGTCGGTTGCGCCATGTATCCTATTCAATTCGAAGGAGATTCCCCATGACGCGAACCATGCGTGCTGTGTTTGTAAAAGCGCCATTCAACATCGAAATCCGCGAAGTCCCTGTGCCGGACGTGAAACCGGGATGGGCGCTGATAAAAGTGGAGGCGGGCGGCATCTGCGGCACGGACATGCACTTTGCTGCTACGGAAGCAAAAGACTGGATGGGCGTGGGCCACGAAGTTGCCGGGGTGGTGACGAAAATTGGCAGTGGCGTACCCCATGTGAAAGAGGGCGACCGCGTGGTACTGGAAAGTGGCTCGTTCAACCGCTTCACAGACATCAGCCGTGACGGGCGCGTGGATCTGGATAACAGCGGCCCCAATATATGGCTACCGGGTGCGCCGATGGGCTTCGCAGACTATATTCTGGCCCCGGCAGAGGCCATTGTCCCGTACAGTGACCTGACGCCGGAGGTCGCCTGCCTTGCAGAACCCCTCGGCGTTGCCATCGACATGACGTATGTCGCGGATATTCATCTGGGCAATGAGGTGCTGGTGCTGGGCCTGGGTGCTATCGGGCTGATGGCGATCCCGGTGGCGAAGATGAAGGGCGCGGGGCGGCTCTATGCAGTGAACCGCAGCGGCGGCAAACGCGCGGAAGTCGCGGCGGCTATAGGGGCTGATGAGGTCATCCTGACGGCAGAAACGCCACTGGAAAACATCGAGTTCCGTAAGGGCGGTGTGGATCGTGCGCTGGTGAGCGCAGACCCGAAAATTATGCCGGATGTGTTCCCGCTGATGAACTACGGCGGCTATGTGAGCTTTATTGGCATTAACTGGCCGGACGGCGATATTACCTTCAACGCGAACGACTTCCACTTCAAAAAGCTGCAACTCCGTGCGTCACATGCGGCCCCGGCACTGTATTTCCCCACTGCGCTGCAACTGATGCGAGATCGTCATGTGGACGGTGAGCAGTTCATCTCGCACGTGCTGCCACTGGATGAAATCGAACGCGGTTTCGATCTCATGCGGAACCACCGCGAGGATGTGCTGAAAGTCGTGGTCAAGCCATAGCAGATGAATCAGCAGCGGGATTGCGACAGGATTTTTCGATGCAGAGACGCAGGAAAAAACACATATTGCACTGTATGCAGGGCTAACCTCACATCCCGTTCAGTGGTAGAATGCTTTTGATTAGCACACCTGTTCAAGTGAGGCATCATGGCAAAAGTTCGCTCCAAATTCGTCTGCAACAACTGTGGCTATCAATCCGTCAAATCCTATGGCCGCTGCCCCAACTGCGGCTCGTTCAACTCAATGGTTGAGGTCAAAGAGACCGTCAGCAAACCGTCAAAATCGAAAAATGCGCGTGCTGCTGCTGCCATCAGCAGGCCGGGTGTACCGCGCAATGTGCCGCAGCGCCTGCACGATGTGAGTTCTGAGATTGGCAATCGGCACCAGCTCCCCGTAGAGGAATTCAGCCGCGTTCTGGGTGGTGGCATTGTGCCGGGGAGCATTATTCTGCTGGGTGGCGCACCGGGGATTGGCAAATCTACGCTGCTGCTGCAAATGTCTGCGCTGCTGGCAAACGAAATTGGCCGCGTGCTGTACGTGAGTGGCGAGGAAAGCAGCCAGCAGATCAAGATGCGTGCGGAACGGCTTGGCCTTGTGGCGGAAGACCTGTTTTTGCTGACGGAAACGAACCTGAGCGACATTTTCGAGCAGGTCAACGAGATAGACCCGGACATCCTGATTATCGACTCCATCCAGACGGTGTACGCCGAAGATCTGGAAAGCTCCCCCGGCAATGTGGCGCAGGTGCGTGAGTGTGCCGGACGCTTGCAGGGGCTTGCGAAAAGCACGGGCGTGGGTGTGTTCCTCGTGGGGCATGTGACTAAAGAGGGCAATATTGCGGGGCCGCGTGTGCTGGAACACATAGTGGATACGGTGCTGTATTTAGAGGGCGACCCGTTCCAGAACTTCCGGCTTTTGCGCAGTGTAAAAAACCGCTTCGGGGCCACAAGTGAGGTCGGTGTATTCGAGATGCAGCAGGGCGGCATGGTGGAGGTCAAGAACCCGTCGGAGGCATTTCTGGCAGAGCGCGTCGTGAGTTCGTCTGGCAGCAGTATTGTCGTCACGATGGAGGGCACGCGCCCGCTGCTGGTGGAAATCCAGGCACTCACCAGCCCGACCAGTTTTGGCAATCCGCGCCGCACGCCCAACGGTGTGGACTTTAACCGTTTGCTGCTGCTGAGCGCGGTGTTGAGCAAGCGTGTGGGCTTTAAGCTGCACGAACAGGACATTTTCATCAATGTGATTGGTGGCCTCAAAGTCACGGAACCGGCGTCTGATCTTGCAATGGCGATGAGTATTGCGTCCAGCTATATGGACAGGGTGGTGCCTGCGGATATGGTTATGATCGGGGAAATTGGCCTGAGTGGGGAGATTCGCACGGTGAGCCAGCCGGGTATGCGCCTGAGCGAGGCGAAAAAGCTCGGGTTTAAACGCGCCATCATCCCGAAAACACGCCGTGCCCCGGAGGGCGTGCCGTCCGATCTGGAAGTGATCCCGGTGCGCAGTGTGGCGGAGGCGCTGCGGGTGGCGTTGCCGGAAAAATAAACGTGATCCGGGCGTAGGGGCGCAGGCCATGCCTCGCCCCGCCACCACAAAAACCTGCAGGGAAAGGGCACTGCCCTTTCCGCCTGCGAACCCGGACAAGATACAGTTTTTCAATGCAAAGGCACACAGTCGCAGAGGAGATGATGATGGACAAAACTATATGGAAACAGGATGTACCGCATGATCTTGTTGGCCGCGTACACGCTTTTTCGAAAGAACTTGCTTTTGCTGTCGTTAAAGGAGCATGTTCCGGGCGGTATTTCAGATTTCCGCAAGAAGTTAAGGGACAAGATGTTCCATATATCGGTGACTGGGGCGTGGGAAATTTGCATAATGAAAAAGAAGTTGACAAACCTCCAACAACTCTTCAAACGCGCTGGAATTCGTCGAATATACCATCTCCTGATATGCTTATTCAATTCGGTTATTTCACGGCTACAGATTCAGCATCAGTACCCCATCCAAATTATATGGGAGGATTCAGGGCTGATGGTTTTATGTTGACTCAGAAAGCATATGATCTTTTAGAATGCCCTCCAACCTCACCCAACACCTTCATATCCTACCGGCGCGGATACAGCACCCCTCTAGCATTGTATCTTGAATCCCGTCTGCGGCTCGCAGGTAATAACGCCGTGTACGTGGATAAAATGCTGGAACCCGGCGGTCAGTGGCGTGAGGAACTCGAAACCAAAATCCGCGAGAGCAAATACCTGATTGTGCTCTGCACGAAAGAAACGTTTGAATCCGAGTGGGTGATGAAAGAGATTCATTTTGCGAAGGAAAGTGGCTGCACCATCATACCCATTCTGCACCCCGCCGGACGCGACGAGTTCAAAAATCGTGACATGCCAGCAGATTTAGACGGTTTGCAGACGATTAAAGTACAGGATGCCACCGCAGCGGAATACGAAGTGGCAGCGAACAAACTGCTCAGTTACATGGGCTATTCGACGTATTAGGTTTCCTGCGGCCCTGCGTCAAAAACTCTGTCATCAGCGGACAGAGCAGGCTCTGTCCCTACTATCATTCATGGAGGCCCCATGCGCCCGGAAGACAATCTGCCCGATTTTCATCAGCGTTTGCTGGCGTGGTTTGCAGAAAATCAGCGTACCTACCCGTGGCGCTACATTGATAACCCGTTCCACCTGCTGATGAGTGAACTGATGCTGCGCCGCACCCGCGCTGACCAGGTGGTGGCGGTGTACAGGAACTTCGTGGCAAAATATCCGGATGCTGTCACACTCGCCAGTGCAGATGCCGATACTGTCGCCACAGATTTATATTCACTGGGGCTGGCGTGGCGCATCCCGGCATTCCAGCAGCTTGTCCATACCCTCGTTACCGAGTTTGACGGCATCGTCCCGGACGACTACAAAGCTCTGACCTCACTGCCCGGAGTGGGCGATTACGTTGCCAGCGCCATTTGCAGCTTTGCGTTCGGGCAGCCCATCGCCGTGATTGATACGAATACGGTACGGATCATCGGGCGGCTGTATGGCATTGAGGTTCATGCGGAATCGCGCCGGAAGAAAGATGTGCGCCAGCGCATCCAGGGGGTGATGAACCCCGACGAACCGGCCCTGCACAACTTTGCTATGCTGGATCTGGCGGCGCTGGTGTGTACGCCGTCTGCCCCGGCATGTGATGCCTGCCCCCTTCAGGATTACTGCGCGTATGGCCGCGCGTAGCCCGTTGTATAAGTTTCGCATCTCTCATGAATGTGACATTGGGCCAGTCCAGATATAATAGTGACGGTAGATTTTTCAAGCACAAATCCAATGGTCAAACAACAGCAGTCTGATGCACAATCACAGTGGGACATATACATCAGCGGGGGACAGCACGAGGCTGAGATGGCCGCAAGGCTGCGCAAAGATTTGCCGCGTGCTGGCCTGAGCATACACCCGGCACAGGCGTTCCATCCCCGGCACATCGAACAGGTGCGGTGTGTGGTTGCGTTGCAGGCCCGCCGCAAGCCCGATGATGCCGTGCGTGCCGCTATTGCCGCTGCGCAGCACCCGGACGTTGACCGGCCCATTGTAACGGTTTATGTACGTGACGATGAACTGGCGGTGCGGCGGGTTGGCAACGACCCGGCCTACGAATCCTATGCGGATGGCCCGGTAGCGGTGGTGTTTGCTGTGTGGCGGATGTTAGAATGGGAACAGGCCGCACTGGAAGCTGACCTGCCCGTGCAGAACCGCTTTACGTGGCTGATAAACACACTGAAACCGTAAACTAGTGTAAGTGCAAGCTCATGCCCGATGAGACATTTCACAAGACAAACTACATTCAGTACCGCTGGACGGCTGAGCGCAAACGGTTCGAGCGTGAGGCACGTCTATACCGCTGGCTAAACGTGATTATGGTGATCCTGGCGCTGGTGGCTGTGGCGGCTGCCCTGGTCGCCAGTACAGTAGACCCACGCCTGCCGATGACGTTATTCGGGCTGGCGCTGGTGGCTGTGGCGGTGAATGTGCTGTACGATTTTAATGGCCGTGCCAGCCGCGCCCGCCATGTGAGCGAAGCGTTACGCCGCGAACACGAGATGTTTAACAGCGGTACCGGGCTATATGCCAGTGCAGACCGCGCCTTTAACCGTTTTGTGCGCCGCAGCGAGGCTATCATCGAAGCGGGGAACAGCGGTTACTTCTCGATGATGACGGACGAGGACGACGAGCCAGAAAGCCGTGCCCCACGGCCATCACTGGCAACAAACCCCTTTACCAGCCGCTCCACATCGTCCTCCAGTAGCTCATCGCTGCGCAGTCGGCTCAGCAGCAGCCGTTTTGCAACTTCCTCTCCTGATGACGACGACGACGACGATGACAATGACAGTAGCACCCCGCGCCCGCGTTTCGGCAGTCCATTTGGCAGCCGGTCAGGGTCGGGTTCCAGCAGTCCGTTTGGCAGTCGGTCGGGGTCGGGTTCCAGCAGTCCATTTGGCAACCGCCCCGCAAACAGTCCATTTGGCAGTAATGCACGCTTCAGCGGTGGGCGGCCCATTGGTAGCAGTGGTGGGATGCGCCGCGAAGGTAATGACGACCCGGCGCTGGCCGGCATTCCCACCGGGAACGGCAATACCGGGATGCGCTTCACGGTCTATTACCCGAAAGAACTGCTCCCCAACGAGTGGCAGCCCATTAAGGCCTACGCATATGTGGGCTATGCCGTGGACGCGATTGCCGTTGATGCCGAGGGTGGTGACCCCGGCAAAGTGCCGGAAATTCTGTACGACCGCAACCGCACCGCCCGTTATCGCATCCCGGAAGGTGCCCACGTAACGGTGACGCCGCGCATGAAGGGCTTCCAGTTTAACCCGCACAGCGTGAATATTGGCTTTTACCGCACATGGCACCGCTTTGACTTTGAGATGCGTGCGGTGAACGCACGGCTGGATGAGGCAACGAATGGCTACCTGACGTTTACCGTAGATGGGCTGGTGGTGGCCGATGTACCGATGTCGGTTTATGTGGCGCGTGGACTTAACCGCAACCAGAACGACATGACCCGCCGCGTCACGCGCCGCCCCTACCGCAGTGTGTATGCCAGCTTCGCGGATGAAGACGGCCATCTGGCGGGCCGCCTGCGCCGCATTTATGACGCGCTGGGGATGTACAACATGCGTGACCTGATGCAGCTACGTGAGGAAAACGGCTGGAACGAGGATATGCCCGGAGCTATTGAAGATGCCGAGATATTCCAGTTATTCTGGAGTGAGGCTGCTGCTGGCTCTGAAGCTGTAGAGCGTGAACTGGCCGCTGCCCGTGACCGTGCAGAGAGCGTGGAGAATTTTATCCGCGTGGCCTACTGGGAACAGCCCCCGGCGCGTCTGCCGGAGTCGCTGCGGCATGTGGACAGTGAATACGTGCCGACAATTGCTGACGCCGAATAGCCGATGCAGTTTGCCTGCCACACATGGGGCTTTAACGACCTCCCCCTGAACGAAGCCCTCGGCACGATTGCGCGGCTTGGCTTTCGTTATGTCGATATTGGCAGTGGCCCTCACCTTGACGTGGTGCAGGCCGCCGAGGAACCAGAACAGGTCGCAAAATCTATCCGCGCGTACCTTGACCGTTACAACCTGCAACTCAGTGACCTCTATTTGATGCTGCCACGCATTACGGTAGAAGATGCCGACCGCCGCAACCACGAACGCAAATCGTTTGAGGCGCTGCTGCCGTTTGCGGTGGCGCTGGGCACACCGGGTGTTACGGTATCGCCGGGGTTGCGCGGGCAGGGTGATACTGACGAAGCATTCGGGCGCTCTGTGACGGCGCTGATGCAGTTTGTGAAGCTGGGCGCAGAACATGACCTGACCATCAGCATAGAGCCGCACATGGATTCCGTGGCACAAACGCCGGACGAAGCGCTGGATATTCTGGATGCGGTGGACGGGCTGCGGCTCACGCTGGACTGGTCGCATCTGGTGACGCAGGGCATCCGCCCGGACGCGGCGACTACGCTTTTGCCGCGTGTGCGCCATGTGCAGGTGCGGCAGGCGGCCCCCATGCGCCTGCAAACGCCATTCTCGCAGGGTGTGCTGGATTTAGAGCGCGTGATGACCCTGCTGCTGAGTGCCGGATATGACGGCGTGGTGGCTGTGGAGCATCTGCTGACGGAGGGGTGGCACGGCGCAACAGCGATTGACCCCGTGGCCGAGGCCATCACCACCCGTGACGCGCTCCGTGACCTGCGCGACCGCCTCCAGACCACGTAATTATAATTATCAACAGTCCACGCTATAATGCGCTTTGCGGCGGATAGTGCACAGCGTAAACCCGGGAAAGTTTCTGGACATACAACAGGCAATGTGAGAGTTCCTGATCGGACGTTACATTGAACAGTCGAAAAATAATCGGATAACACAATTTCATGTGCAACCCCTATCCCCTGCCCTTCCCCCGCCACGGGGGAAGGGAGCCAGCACGCGGTTAATTCCCCTCCCTGTGGCGAGGAGGGGATATTAGGGGAGGGGTTAATGTCTGAAACTCTGGTTACCCGATTAAAATGTGAAATACCAGTATAACGTCCCTGCAAAGCCCGATACCTGTTCAAATTCCATGAATTTTACCGGGATTGCGACCTGCCCTTTCCTCCCATGAACTGGCATAGACCAATTGAATTCGGGAACACAATGCAACTACTCATCATCTTTCTACTGGTGCTGCTGAACGGCTTGCTGGCAATGAGCGAAATTGCCGTGGTCAGTGCGCGGCAGGCCCGCTTACAGGAACAGGCCGACAATGGCAGCAGCGGTGCAAAAGCGGCTCTTGAACTCGCGCAGGAACCCAACCGTTTTCTATCTACCGTGCAGATCGGCATTACGCTGGTAGGTATTATTGCCGGGGCGTTCGGTGGCGCGACGGTTGGTGTGCAGTTTGGCGAGTGGCTGGCGGCGCAGTTCCCGGCAATAGCGCCGTATAGTGAAACGGTTGGCATTGGCGCGGTTGTAATGCTGACGACATATCTGTCGCTGGTGCTGGGCGAACTCGTCCCCAAGCGGCTGGGCCTGCGCTACCCGGAGGCTGTTGCGTCTGCTGTGGCAGCGCCGATGGGCCGCGTGTCGACGGTGTTTGCGCCCGTGGTGTGGTTTCTGGGTGTTTCTACAGATATGGTGCTGCGCCTGCTGCGCGTGGATAGTGACCGCGACAACACTGTATCGGAATCTGAAATCCTGACGATGATTGAACAGGGTACCGACGAGGGCATCTTCGACAGTGACGAGGCGCGGATGGTGCGCGGGGTGTTCGAACTGGATGACCGCCGCGTAGATAGCATCATGACGCCGCGCACAGCCATCCACTGGCTGAACCTGCACGACAATCTGGACGAAGTTAAAGAGCAGATTATCACCACGCCGCATAACCTTTACCCCGTGGGCGATGGCAGTATTGATAAGGTTGTGGGTGTCATCAAAGCGAAAGACCTGCTTATCCCGCTGGTATATGGCGAAGACATTGACCTGCAAAAGCTGATGCGCAAAACCATCTATATCCCCGGCGTGGCGACGGCCTCTGCTGCACTTGACCTGTTCCGCACAGCCGGTGCGGAGATGGCAATTGTGGTGGATGAACATGGCGGCGTGGATGGGGTACTGACGGCTAACGATGTCATCGAAGAAATTGTGGGCGATATTGACGCGGAAGACCCGGATATTGTCACCCGCGCCGATGGCAGCCTGCTGGTGGACGGGCGTATTTCGATGGAGGATCTGATGGCGGCGCTGCCGGATGAGTTCATGCTGCCGGAGGACGAGGCCGGGCGCTACCAGACGCTGGCCGGGTTTGTGATGGCGCGGCTGGGCCGTTTGCCCCACATTGCGGATATGTTCGATTACAGCACGCACCGCTTTGAAATCGTGGATATGGACGATGCCCGGATAGACCGCGTGATGGTGTCGCGCATCCCGGATGAGGGCAGTAAATGACGCCTATTGTGATACTCGCGTCGCGCAGCCGTACGTCGTACACGCTCATCAATCACATGGCCGCCCACTTTGACGTGGCGCTGGTTGTGTTCGAGGCCAGCCAGACCCGAAAAATTTTGCGCTATCGCCTTAAAAAGCTGGGCTGGTGGACGGTGGCGAATCAAGTGGCGTTTTCCGTGTATGATCGTGCTGTGATACGGCGTCGGTCGCGGCCTATGATAGATACGCTGCTGGCCGATTATGACGACAGCCCCCCGGATGCGCGTTTGCGCTGCGTGGACGTGGAAAAAGTGAATACCGCCGCCGTCCGAGAGCAAATTGCAGCAGCGGGGCCGGGGTGTGTGGTCGTCAGTGGCACCGGGATACTGGGTAAAAAGCTACTGGCAGCGGCTCCCGTGTTTATCAATGTGCATGTGGGCATCACGCCGCGTTACCGGGGTGTGCATGGCGGCTTCCGGGCCATCTACGAAAACCGGCTTGATCTGGTTGGGGTGACTGTGCATGAGATTGACCCCGGCGTGGATACCGGCGGCATTATTGCGCAGGCTACGGTGCCGGTAGACCCGGCGGCAGATACCTTTCGTACATTGCCGGTGAAGCAGTACATTGCTGCGCTGCCGCTGATGCAGCAGGCTGTGGCCGATGCGCTTGAAGGTTCGTTGCATACTTACCAGCGTGATGATATGCAGAGCAAACAGTGGTATTCCCCCACCTTTGCAGAATACGCCGTGTTCGTGCGTAACCTGCGGGCTACTGCGGCGGGAACATCAGCTTGAAAATGGCGTTTACACCGTCCGTCCATGCTTTTTCTACTTCCGGCGTCCACTCGTCCTTCAGGTTAATTTGCAGGGTGTTAATCAGCGCGGCGCGGAACGCAGGCATCATATCACGTGTCACGCCATACCGTTGCAGGTGGTCTTCGCCCATTGATTCCAGTGTGTTGGTGTAGTGGTTCGGGTCTTCGATGTTTTCCACGATCAGCATCATTGCCAGCAAAAACTTGTTGTGCTGCTGATTCCAGTTCACGGTCTCAAATAACTCACGCAGGCGGGGATCCTGCCCACGCAGCGTAACGAAAAACTCCCGGACGAAATTGTGTTCGGGGTCGTTTTGCAGCAACGTCTGGAAGCTGCTTTGCAGGATGTGTGCGCTGTCGATCATGATGGTACCTGCTTTCTGCTGTAATGAATAAGGTACCCTCATTATAGTGGATTGGCGTCTGGCCGGTATCACACCTCGAACATCACGCCCAGAATTTCATCGGTGGCATCGCTCCATGCTACCTGTAGTTCATCCGTCCACCGGATGCCGGGGCTGGCTGCGAGTGTCGTCAGCAGGGCGGCCTTAAAATCGTCGGCCATGTCTGGCGTTACCCCATAAAGCCGCAGGTGGTCTTTGCCCAGTTTTTGCAGGTAGGTTTCCGGGCGCTCACTTTCGATAATCATCGTCAGTGCCAGCATGAACTTTTCGCGCTGGTGCTGCCAGTCTGTGTTGTTGAACAGGTTGCCAATTTGCGGATTGTGGCCGGTGAAGCTGGAATAAAACCGGTCTATGAAGGTGTGCTGCGGGTCGTTTTGAATCAACCGCGTGAGGCTCTGCTGAATCAGTTGTGTACGGTCTGTGGTCATCCCATCATCCCCCATGACATCTATTACGATCAGTATACCGTAGTTTGCGGGGCAGGCCAGTAGGCGCTGCCGTCTTTTTCCCGGTTCAGGTAGCCGCCCTCGTATAGTTCTCGCCGCAGGAGTGCCCAATCTTCAAACGTGTGCCACTGCTTCAGCACATCGTTCACCTCACGTTCGGTGTACGTGGTACCAGCCTCAAATTTTGTCGCAAGGTAAGCCAGCACCAGCGCCCGGTCACTCTTATTTTTGCGGGTGGGCCAGCGGGTAATGCGATCCGCGTCGTCCATGTATTTTTGCAGCGGGTTTTTCTGCATGGGTGTAGCTCCGGTTGAATAGACACAATATGAGTATTTTAACAGATATATGAGTGGACGCTGAGCGTCGTTGGGCAAAATCCGCGTTGTAATGGGTTGAAATGTTGCTCCAGAATAGACTTAGCGTTGTGCAGCACTGGCTGCATATCGCGTGCATATCATCAAGGGACCTGTACAATGAAGACAAAAGCACTATTTATACTACTCGGCCTGCTATTTTTGCTGCCGATGACGGTATTATCTCAAAATCTGGCGGTTGTCAGTGAAGATGTGAGCGTCATGAGTAACGAGATGGCCTACGCGTCTTATCTGGCGTCGCCGGCATCCGGCGGGCCATACCCCGGCATCATCCTCATCCACTCGTTTAACGGCCTGCAACCGGGCTACCGCACCATGACCGACCAGCTTGCTTCGGAGGGGTTTGTGGTGCTGGCCGTCGGCTGGCAGACCTTTGAGCGCAGCCCCTCCGATGAAACCATGCTGTTCCTGATGGAGGATAGTGTGGCCTTCCTCGCGGGGCGCAGTAACGTAGACGCCGGTCGCATCGGGCTGACGGGCTTTTGTGCGGGTGGGCGCTATACCATGCTGTTCATGCCGCAGATCCGTCAATTCGGGGCCGGGGTTGCGTGGTACGGCTTTCCATACGCGGGGGATAACCCGCCTGTGGCGCTGGTCAACGAACTGACAGAGCCAATGCTTATCATCCACGGCACAGCAGACCGCCCCAGCCCCATCGGGGAAATTTACGACTACGCAGAAGCGCTGGATACCGCTGGTAGCCCGTTCGAGATGAAGATTTACCAGGGGCAGCCGCATGGCTTCATGCTGGACGACGATGATATGAACATGAACGATGTCGCCACCGATGCGTTTAACGAAATGGTGGATTTTTTCCGTCGTAAGCTGTAATCAGAGTGATGGATTCGGCAGGGGTAATGTGATGCCCCTGCCGGTAGCACACTATTCCGCCGGTTCACCATAGGCGGCGATGTCTACGATGCCGGTGTTGCCGCCGGTGCTCTCTTCCACGTCATAGCGCAGCGTTTCCGTTACAAAGTTCACATCAAAGGTGTAGCTGATGTCGCTGCCGTCAATCACGAACGGGCCGTAGGTGGTGCCGTCATCTGCTGTGACGGTGAAGCTGCTGGTGATGGCGGTGCCGTCGCTCATGGCCCGCGTCTGGAATTCCAGTTCGTTAATCTGGCGTGGCGCGTCAAACTCCACGACGAAGAACGCATCGTCACCATCGCCATTGCTTGACCACTCGGTAGCGGTGTTGCTATCAAAGGCGTTCAGCACACCCCAGCGGCCATCGTTCGGGCCATCGCCAAAGTTACTGCTCACTTCTACCACGCTGGTACCGTTATCCGGCGAGAGCAGATTGGCGTTTGCGCTGGTATCGGCAGCGGTGGTCGTGAATGTGTAGACCTCGCTCACGTAGAGCTGGCCGTCTTCGCTGGTGCCCATCATGCGGAAGGTGTACTCAGTTTCTGGCTCCAGCCCGACCATAATCGGGTTATGCTCGATGATAGCGGCCTGCGCCATGTCCGGGTCGTTGGTCACATCGCCGTAGGTTTCGTCTGTGCCATAAATCAGGTAGCAGGCGAGGGCTTCTGTGCCGATAAAGTTCACACGTGCTGTTGTGTCCGTGATGTCCAGCACTACCGGCGCACTATCCGTCACCAGTGACAGCGGCAGCACGTCAATAGGCGCACCACTGACCTCCACGGTAGCCCCCTCATCCTGCGCGAACAGCAGTGCAGCAGCAAAGGCCAGCACAGCCAGCGTCGTCAGGATATTCATCAGCCACAGCAGGCGGCGCTGACGCTTCGAAATGGTAAATCGCATTGCTCTCTCCTTCCACGTAGCCATTACAGCAATGTGTATTGCTTGCATCTCTCCCCTGCGCTGGATTATGCTCAGGGGCATAGTACCCGCTCAATATTAAAAGCTATGAGAACCGATTCTGAACGTCAGCAGGCTTACAAAACCCTGTATTCTTCCCGTGATTTCATCTCCGATGAGGTCTTCCCGATAGAGATGGACTTGCAGACGGGTATGGTACGCACCGCTAATGTGCCCGATGACCTGACACCGTACTATGGCCGTGACTACTATGGCGAACTGGAAGCTGAGGGACGGCGGTTCATCCCGCTGCTGGAGCATTTTATTACCCGCTTCCGGGAGGCGCGGATGCGAATGCTGCTGCAATTTCATCCGGCGGCGGGGCGTGTACTGGATATTGGCTGCGGACGGGCGATTATGCTGGGGCAGTTACAGGCGCGTGGCTGGGAGGCTGTGGGTACCGAGATTGCACCCGAACTGGCAGAAGCGGCACAGGCACGCGGTATTGACGTGTTTGTACAGCCCGATTTGCAGGATTGTGGGTTCGAGGCAGGGTCGTTTGATGCGGTGACAATGTGGCACACGCTGGAACACATTGCAAACCCGACTGAAACGCTGGCAGAAGTGTTCCGCATCCTGAAGCCGGGGGGGATTTTGCTGGTGGAAGTGCCCAATCTGGATAGCTGGCAGGCGGCCACAACGCGCGGCGAGTGGTTCCACCTGGATGTGCCGCGCCACTACTGGCACTATGGCACACGCACGCTACTACGAGCGCTATCTGCTCAGGGGTTTGAGGTGGTGCATACGCGCACATTTTCTCTGGAGTACGGGTTTTACGGGTATTTCCAGTCGCTGTTGAACCTGTTCACGATCTCACCAAATTTTCTGTATAGCCTGCTGCGCCGCCGCTATGCTGCTGTAACGTCACGTCCGTTGCCTGCCCTGTGGGATGTTGCCATCACGGTGTTGCTCATGCCGGTGATGCTGCCACTTTCGGTAGTTTTAGAGGGCGCAGCGGTCATTTTCTTTCGGCGTGGTAGTGTGATCCGTGTGGTTGTGCGCAAGCCGTGAGTGATACGGGTGCAAATTTAAACGGCTCTCCCATAGTGCCTGAAAGTATCAGTAATCTTCACCGCCACCAGCCACGCCTTCGCGCCGAATTTCTTTTGCGATTGCTACGCCAGCACTCGCGCCAAGGCGTGTGGCCCCGGCTTCTACCATTGCAATTGCGTCTGCGAGTGTACGCACGCCGCCAGCCGCCTTCACGCCCATCTGTGGCCCCACAACCTCGCGCATCAACCGCACATCGTCCAGTGTGGCCCCGCCCCCACCAAACCCGGTGCTCGTCTTGACGAAATCGGCGTGGGCTTCTTTCGAAATGCGGCTGGCTGTGCGCTTTTCGTCGTCTGTGAGCAGTACATTTTCCTGAATGACCTTGCAGATGACGCCCTCATAGGTATGGCAGGCAATGACGACAGCGGCAATGTCGTGGTGCAGTTTGCGCAGGTTGCCGCTCTTGAGCGCACCGATGTTGATAACCATGTCAATCTCGTCTGCCCCCTGCCCGATGGCTGTTTCTGCTTCGTAGGCTTTGGCGGCACTGTCCATTGCCCCCAGCGGGAACCCGACTACGGTACATACCAGCACATCACTGCCAGCCAGCGTTTGTGCGGCCAGCGGCACATAACTGCCATTCACGCAGACGCTGGCAAACCCGTATTCCATTGCTTCTTCGCACAGGGTGATGATCTGTGCTTCGGTAGCATCTGCCTTCAGCAGTGTGTGGTCAATCATCCCGATGATATTTTCGTTGTCCATAAAAGTGCCCCATGTTTGCGTGGATATTATGGCGAATTGTACCAATAAAAAACGCCGCGTCACCATGACACGGCGGGAGATTTCTATTCTATGAAGGGGTGTTGCTTCGGGTGGTGCTAGCTCTGGATGGTGGTTTGCAGTTCGCGCAGGCGGGC
>JBCCQC010000002.1:0-28054 GCA_039024535.1 Chloroflexota bacterium | reverse complement strand
GACCGCCTAGACATCCCGGTGACAACAGGCGACAGTTACACCGTTGTGATGGCAGTGGAAGGTGTGCGTGAGGCAGCACGATGCATGGACATCGACATGAAGAAGTCTACGGTGGCGGTGGTGGGTGCGACTGGTGCAATCGGCAAAACGTGCGCGCAGATGATTGCGTCTGACTGTGCGCACCTCAAGTTAGTTGGGCGGCGTGCGGCAGCAACAGCACAAATCGCTGAGTTGTGCGAGGGCAAAGGCGCAAAGATCACCGCCAGCACGGACGTAAGTACCATCTACGATGCCGACTTGATTTTAACAGTAACGAACGCGCTGCACGCGGTCATCGAACCGAAGCACCTGAAGCCCGGCGCGGTGGTGTGCGACGTTGCGCGTCCGCGTGATGTGTCCCGGCGGGTGGTCGAACAGCGCGACGACGTTCTAGTAATTGAGGGCGGCATGGTAGAAATTCCGGGTCCGGTCGATTTTCACTTCGACTTCGGCTTCCCGCCCAAAATGTCCTACGCATGTATGGCAGAGACAATGGCCCTTGCAATGGAAGGCCGCTATGAGGATTTCACGGTCGGTAAAGACATCCCGGTTAGCCGCGCCCATGAAATCGCACGCATTGCCACACGGCACGGGTTCCGCATGGGGGGCTTTCGTAGCTTCGAAAAAGCTATCAGCGACGAAACGATCGCCGCTGTACGAGAACGAGCCGCCGTAAACCTCAAAACGTGGTCGCCTGTTACAAGTTAACCTTAAGGCGCAAAAAACCGATCAAAAAGCCGTTGGAAAATTACAACACTCCTGCACCACCTGGTAGCTTTTATAGCCCGACCCTGGTATGATTACTGGTATAGTAAACGTGACTTATTGTACCTGTAGCGCAGTCAGACCAGATTGTCGATTGGCAGGGCAACCCCACACGCTAAAAACAGGTAAGGAGCCGCCTTGTGAGTAAGGGACGCATTCTCGTTGTAGAAGACGACTTCGACATATCGAACATGCTGCGAATTTATTTTACCGGGCAGGGGTACGAGGTACAGGTGGCCCCGCGTGGTGGCGAGGCATTGGCCGCAACCCGCAAGCAGCTCCCCAAGCTAATTGTGCTGGACATCATGCTGCCAGATATGAATGGCTATGATGTTTGCCGTGAACTGCGTACCACCACCCGCACCAGCCACATCCCCATCATCTTCCTTACACAAAAAGACGAACGCAGCGACCGTATTGCAGGTCTTGAACTGGGTGCGGACGATTACATCACCAAGCCCTTTGACATTGAAGAACTGAAGCTGCGTGTGCAGAACGCGATTGCCGCTGCCGACCGCCAGAACCAGATTGACCCGCGCTCTAACCTGCCAACGGGCCGCCTGATTGAAGAGCACCTGCGCAGCCTGATGCATGAACCGCAGGACTGGGCCTACCTCGACATCAAAATCGACACGTTTGATGCGTTCTCCGAAGTGTATGGCTTTGTTGCCGGTGATGAAGTCATCCGGTTCATGGCGCTACTCATTGGCGAGGTGATTGACGAAGTGGGTACCCCCAACGACTATGTGGGCCACCCCGGACGCGATAACTTTGTGATTATCACTCATGCGAACTCCTACCAGAAGCTGAAGGAGCGCCTGATTGAGCGATTCGACGAAGAGGTACGCCAGCATTACTCCTTTATTGATAGAGAGCGTGAATACATCCTTGCCCCTACTTCGGATGGCGGCGAACGCCAGACCCCGCTGATGTCGCTGTCGGTCGGGGCAGTATCGACGCGGACGCACCAGTTTTCAGACATCCGCGAAATTACCGAGCTGGCCGCAGAAGATCGACGTGGCGGCCTGAGCAGTGCAGACACTGGCTCCAAACTTCTGTCCTCGTGGTAAGCACCCATCTGCACTGTATTGCTGACGGCAGAGCACTTCTGCCGTCTTTATTTTCAACCAGATTCGAACGTCTGTTTCTTATAGCAGGATAACGCACACCATGTTTAACCTTGCCTTGATCCTCATAACAGCCGGAATTTTCATCCTCGCGGGCCTTGGCCTGTGGATCCGTCAACGCCGTGAGTTGGGCGAACAGTACGAAGTAGAAACCACGCTGGATGCTGCCAGCGCACACCAGGAAAGTACTGCTGATGCCGTCATTGTTGCACGTGAGTACGGCCAGCTTGTTTATGTTAACCCGACGGCTAAAGAGTGGCTGGGGGTGCGCAGCGGGGTGCCCACACTGGAATATGTGGCCCGCAGTACCAGCCCCCGCGATAGCTTCCAGAGCCTGTTTGCAGGGGAAACCCGTGCTACGTTTCAGGTTAGCGGGCGCTGGGTAGAAGGCACCGCTCTGCAAATCCCCGCCAACGACGAACTGCGCACGGTTGTCACATTAAGGGAGCTAACCGGAAATGGTAATGGCAACGGCAACAACGGCCATCACATGGGCGAAGGTAAACTGGATGTGTCGGCCAGTATGGGTATCATCGGGGAAATCGGCGAGACAGTTAACGCCAGCCTCGGTGTCGATCAGGTCATCCAGTCTATCCTGACAATTATTGGCAAATACGTCCCCATTGACGCGGGGGAGATTACCCTGTGGAACGAGCAGACCAATAAACTGGAACAGCGCGGCTGGCTGGGCGATGCCGGCTACGTGCTGGATCTCGCTACGGAAGGGGGGGGGTACCCACCGGGGGAGGGTATCTCCGGGTGGGTGGCGCGGCACCAGCAGCCATTGCTGGTTGCAGATGTAAACGCCCCGGATGCCGTGAAGCCGTTGCTAGCAACCAACCCATATCTTAGCTTTGCCGCTATTCCGTTGCATCTGGGCGAAACATTCATCGGCACGCTCGAACTGACCCACAGTGAGCCGGGGCACTTCAAGCAGGCTCACCTTGCGTTGCTGGAAAGCATTGCAAGGCCGGTCACAATGGCAATATTTAACGCCCGTCTGTACAGCAGTCAGATCGAACGCATCAACGATATTGCCAACCTCCAGAACGTTACCCGCGAAGTCGAAGAAAACGACGTCGCCAGCATCTTCATGGCACTGAACAAGCGTATTGCCACACTTACCGGCTCTGAAGTAAGTGGGGTGCTGCTTTACGATGACCAGCGGAAAATCGTTATTGGTGAGGCTCCCTTCTTCGGTTTGCCAGATGGCCTTGTCCGGGCAGTTTCGATCTCAGTACAGGAAGGCAGCCGTGGCTATGAAATCTGGACGAAGCGGGATTACTGGCTGGCGAACGACCTGCGTGATAACCCGCTGGCTGATGAAATGGGCCTGTCGTCCGTCGCTATTGCGGCGGGCCTGCGTAACATCGCCCTGATGAATATGCAGATTGGCCGCCAGCGTATCGGTATGCTGATGGTCGCCAATCGCAAGTCGTTATCGGGTTTCAGCAATCAAGACATGCAAAACCTGCAAATTCTGGTGGCACAGGCGGCAATCGTGGTAGAAAATGCCCGCCTGTTCCAGCGAGAAATGCGCCAGAATACAGAACTCGTGGGCTTGCAGGAGATTACCCACGCCATCGGTGCGCTGAGCAATGAGGACGAAGTTTACGTCTATTCAGACATCAACATGCGTATCGCTGGCCTGATGAGCATCCAGATGTGTGGTGTGATGCTTTACGACGAGGCCGAGAACCGTCTGGTTGCGCAGCCCCCATTTTATGGCGTTCCAGAGAACATCGTCACGGATTACGCAATTGACCTGTCCCAGAACGAAGTGCTGGAAGAACTGTGGGAAGAATCGGACTACTGGTACACAAACCGTGCAATGGCAGATACGCTGGTGTTTTCTGCGGGGCTGGCAGAGATGGCAGAACTGGCCGGTGTGGAAAAGACAATGATAGCCTCGCTGACGGCTGGCGGGCGCAAAATTGGAGCCATTCAGGTATCCAATAAGCTGGATGGCAGTGACTTTACGGACAATGATGCACGCCTGCTGCTCATCTTTGCGACCCAGGCTGCTGCCATTGTGGAAAACGCACGTCTGGTTCAGGAAGTGCAGCGCCGTGCAGATGAGGCTGACCGGTTGCGCCTCATTGCAGAACGTGCCGGCAACCTTGTAACAATGCAGGAAACCCTCGCACCGGTACTGTCAGAGGTTTCACGCCTGACCGAAAGCCAGCTTACTTACCTCAGCACGATTGAACCCGGTGGCGCACTGGTCACCCATCCACGGGCTGTGTTCGGGGCAGAACTGGATGGCCCACTCCGTTTTGAGGTTGGCACAGACGGCTTTGAGTTGCTGGTGAGCAGTACGCAAAAGCCGCTCATCGTGAACGAGCCTGTAGATGACGCACCGTACTATCGGGCCATTAAACAGATGAACATCCAGCGCATGTTGATCGTGCCCCTGTTGATTGGCGAGCGCAGCCTGGGCGAACTGGTGATTGCGAACCGGGAGCGCCCCTATACATCGTTTGATGTGAGTACATTGACCAGTGTAGCGGCACAGCTTGCGTCTACGATTGACCGTGTTCGCCTGTTTGAAGAAGCTGAAGAGAACCTGAACCGGCGCGTGCAGGAACTTGCGGCGATTTCCAGCGTGAGCCGGACAATGAACGAAACGATTGACCTGCCCACGATTCTCGACTCAATCCGTGGGGAAGCAGCCCAGGCCACCGGCGTTGACGGCAGCACAATTGTGATGACCCGCAGTGTGGATACATGGTCTGGTGAGCTAGAGACACCGCGCATCACGACCCGTGTTGGGGAACGTGACATCATTCGTGGGTTTGCCGATGTGGAAAGCCATGTGCTGGAAAAAACAGATGTGCTGGTTATCAATCATTACCGAGAGACAGAACTGGCACCCCAACCCGCAGATGCCGTAAGTGCGGTGGCACTGCTCATTCGCTACGCCGACCTACCCGTCGGTGTGATCCACCTGCATGACCGGCGTCCATACCTGTTCGATGAGCAATCCGTTGCGTTTCTTCAGACACTGGCGCTGGAGGCATCCCTTGCGTTTGGTAATGCACTCCGCCAGCACGAACAGCAATCGCGTAACTTCGTCATCCGCCAACGTGTAGAGCAGTTGAACCAGATTTTCGAACTGGGCCAGTTACTCCAGACCGACGTTGACCCCGGCGTCATGCTGGATGCCATTGCCTACAGTATTGTGCAGTCCGTAGGTTTTGACGTTGTGGTCATCACAATGATTGACCCGGAAACGGGCCTGCTGCGCCGCAAGACGCAGGCGGGGCTGCCAGTAGATATTTTTGAGCGCAGCAAGGCCGACGTGATCTCGATGGATGCGCTGAAGAGCGTTCTGAAGGAAAACTTGAAGATCAGCGAGTCTTACTTCTACCCGATTGAAGCTATTCTGGAAATGGAGATTGCTGGTCTCGATGCCCTCAGCGCGGCTTATGCAGGCAACCGCACCATGCATTCCGAAGGGCCAGACGCATGGCGTGATGGCGATATGTTGCTGGTGCCAATTTCTGGCGCGGGCGGCGAACTGCTGGGCATTATCAGTCTGGATCGTCCGCAGGACAACAAACGCCCCCAGCGCAGCAAGATCGAAATCCTCGAAATCTTCGCGCATCAGGCGGCAACGACAATCGAGAACAATCGCCTGTACCTGAACAGTGTGCGCAATGCAGAGCAAGAAGCACGCCTGAACGAACTGATGGAACAGGTGACGCGAACGCTGGATATTGACCAGATTATCGAGAGCATGGCCCACAACGCGCTACGGCTTGCACCGTTCACCCACCTTGACATTGCCCTGCGTGACGATGAGAGCGGATATATCCTGACGCATGTACAGGTTACAAATGACGACACACTCATCAGCTCAAGAGAGAAAAAGGCCAGCCTGGAGCACACTGCCCTGGGCCGCACAGTGAAAAGCAATGCAGATTATGTGTACACCATCCAGAATGACATTGCCGCCTATAAAGATCTTTCCGAGTGGTATGAAAAAGGGGAGCGGGTATCGCTCATTCTGCCACTGAGTGCAGGTGGCGAAACCCTGGGCGCTGTTCACTTCGGCAGCAACAACACCTATGAATTCAATGTTGATGAGTTCCGGGTCATGCTCAATCGTATTTCGAACATGACAGCAGTGGCAATCCAGAACGCGCAACTGTTCAATCGAGCGGTGAACCTGCAAATATTTAACGAGTCCATTGTAGAGTCCATCCAGCAGGGTATTGTTGTGCTGGATCGCTCCGGGCGGGTAATTTCTGCTAACCAGTTTATGAAATACGAGTACGACTGGGACATCACAGACGGCACTGGCCGCCGTGATATTTTCGACTACAGCCCAGACCTCGCCACCCCACTGGCAGAGCCACTGCGCGGTGTGCTGGAAACTGGTGAACCCGACCAGTTAATGAATGTACGAACCCCATATGGACGGTCGTTCGTGGTGCGTAACTTCTATATGTATCCGTTGATGTCCCATGATCTTGTGGATGGTGCGGTGCTCCTCATTGAGGACTCTACCGAGCGCGCCATGCTGGAAGAAAATGTGCAGGAACGCGCCAACCAGCTTGCTGCCCTCACACGCGCCTCCGGGCGCATCACCAGTTCGTTGCAACTGGATCAGGTGATCGAACTTGCGCTGGAAACGATGGAACAGGTTGTCGAATACGATACCATCACCATCTGGCGGCGGATTGCCGACGATACCATGCAGCTTGTGGGCGTGCGCGGTGCGAGTATCGAGATGACACCGGCAATTCGGGCCACCATCAGCGAAGTTATTCGTATGAAGCAGATCGTGGATACCCGCCACGTGATGACCATCGACAACCTGCCACACTTCCTTGAAACATACCCCTATCTGCTGCCCGGTGATAATGACTCTCGAAGCTGGCTGGGCGTGCCGCTCATCAGCGAGGAAAACGTCACCGGCCTGATGATTATGACAAAGGCCGAACCCGGCTTCTACTCACCGCAGTCAGAACAGGCGGCGCTGGCTTTTGCCAATCAGGTTGCTGTGGCCCTATCCAACGCAGAACTCTTTACAGAAACTACCGCCCGTACAGAGCGTCTCAGTATCCTCAATCGTGTTTCACTGGCGCTGGTGCAGTCTATGGACAGCGAAAACATCTTTGAGATTGCGCTGACAGAAATTGCTACCGCCCTGCGTGCTGAAAAGTCTCGTGCGATTCTGTTCGACCGGGAAATGACAAGTGGCCGTGTAATCGTGGACTTCCCACGAGGGGATCGAACCCCCACACGCCAGATCAACCTGAAAACATCTGCCACGTATCACTACATCATAGGTCGGCGGCATCCGCTGGTATACAGCTATGATCGGGCACGAATGCCAGAATCGCTGGACGATCCCATCCGCAAGGAAATCGAAGAAAACGGACTCAAGGAGTATTTGCTGCTCCCGATGATGGCAACGGGACGCATCATCGGTGCCTTCGAGTTTGAAACGCGCTCCGGAGACCTGGCGCTGGGGGCAGAAACACTGGAAATTGGCCTCATCATCGCTAACCAGACGGCTATCGCCATCCAGAATGCCAACCAGCTTGAAGAAATCCGTGTGCGCGAACGCGAACTGCGCACGCTGCTGGAAGCAGCAAAATCCACATCCCTGACGATGGATCTGCAACAGGTTTTCCAGAAGGTTGCCGACCTGATGATTACGACGCTGGACGTGGACGACTGTGCAATTATGATCTGGGATGACCTGGAAAACGTACTGGAAGTGCAGCTTGACGTAAACAGTAAGGGCGACCCCGACCGCATCAGTCCACAGGGGACACGCTTCGATTTGCTGGAGTACCCTGCCCGCCTGCAAGCCCTCCGCAGCAGGGAAGTGATTGTGGTGGATGTGGATGACCCGACTGCGGACGAGAAAGAACGTGAGGAACTGCGCCGGCAGCAGGATCAGATTCGTATGCTGGTGCCGCTGGTTGTGCGCGATCAATCCATTGGCCTGATCCAGATTGAGATCGGTGACACAGACCGCACGATTACCGAACAGGAACGCGGTCTGGCTCGTGCGATGGGGTCGCAGGTGGCTATCGCCATTGAGAACGCACGCCTCTCTACGGAAACTGCTGCACAGATGGATGAACTGTTTATCATCAACGACCTCAGCCAGGCCATTTCATCTACAATTGACGTGGACGCTATGCTGAACATCGTGCGGCAGCAGGTACCCGGTGTGACCGGGGCTAACGAGATGTACGTGGCCCTGTACGATGAGGAATCCGGCGAAATCAACTTCCCGATGGCGATGCGCGATAATGCCCTGTACCAGATTCCACCTCGCCAGATCGGTACCGATGAAGTCTCTTTTATCATCAATAACCGCCGCCCGTTGAACCTGGACAACAATTACTTCAGTGCAGAAGACCTGCGTAAGAGCCTTGGCCTGACCAATGGTGAGGGCGATGTGAAGAGTTACCTGGGCGTGCCGCTGGTAGCCGGTGACCGGGTGCTGGGTGTACTTGCCGTCCGTGACCGTGACCGTACCCGTGTGTTTGGCCTGAATGACCAGCGCATTCTAACAACTGTGGGGTCGCAACTGGGCGCGACGCTGCAAAACGCTCGCCTGTTTAACCAGATTCAGGAATACTCCGAGCAGCTAAACGAAGAGGTGGAAGCCCGTACAGAGGAACTGGAAGAAGAGCGCGACCGGCTCGATATGCTCTACCAGATCACGGCAGAACTGGCACTCACACTGGATATGGATCGTGTGCTCAGTCGTGCGCTCCAGATGATCGCCAGTGCAGTGAAGGCACACGACGGCGTGATTATGTTGATTGACCCGATGACAGACCGGCTCTACAACCGTGCCTCACTGAGCAGGGCCACAGAGCAGGAGGGCACAGCCAACCGAACCCACCCGGCAGAATCGCTGGCATCATGGCTCATCTACAACGAACATGAACTGCTTGTGGATGACCTGTACGAAGCAGAATACTGGGATCGGGAGGTCGAGGGTGCAGAGATGTGGCGCAGCGCGATGGCTGTTCTGCTGGAAACCAACGAGGACGTGCAGGGCGTGCTGGTACTGCTCAGCCGGGATGTAGGGGCTTTTGGCGAGCCACTGCTGAACCTCGTCATTGCAGCGGCCAACCAGGTGGCTTCTGCCATCAACAACGCCGACCTCTACCAGCTTATCCGTGACCAGGCAGAGCGCCTGGGTACCCTGCTGCGTACAGAGCAGGAAGATGCCGAAAAGAGCAATGCTATCCTCGAAGGTATTGCCGATGGTGTCATGCTCACAGATGCTGAGGGCCGCATCAGTCTGTTCAACAGTGCCGCAGAGGAGATGCTCGGTCTTGCCCGCGTTGAGGCGATGGATCGCACCCTGCCGGAGTTGATTACGCTATATGGTGACAGTGTTGCGACGTGGGCCGAGCCGATTATCCGCTGGACGGAGCGTGCAGACGACGAGGATATGAATCTGTTCCCGGCAGACCGCCTGAACGTAGGAGACTCGGTCGTGAGTGTGAACATCGCGCCGGTACACATCGGCCCACAATACCTCGGGGCAGTGTCGGTGTTCCGTGATGTAACCCGTGACGTAGAAGTGGACAACCTCAAGAATGAGTTCATCCAGCGTGCCACACACGAGCTACGCACCCCACTCACACCGATTAAAGGCTATGCCAGTATGCTGCTGATGCCGACGATGGATATGCCGGATAATGTTCGGACACAAATCCAGACGATCAAGAACAACGCCGACCGACTCGCCAATCTCGTAGAAGACCTGCTGGCTGTTTCTCGGATTGATTCCGGGGATAGCAAGATCAATGTTGAGCCGGTAGACCTGCGCGACCTTGCGAACGTTCAACTGAAGAATGCGCAGAACCGTCACTTTGGCAAAGAGTTACAGGTGGAAACGCACTTTGAGGATGACCTGCCGCGTGCCGCGCTTGACCGTAACAAGATGATGCAGGTTGTTGGCAACATTATCGACAACGCCTTTAATTACACTTTGCCGGGTGGTACCATTGTGGTTGAATTAAAGAGAGACCCCGACCATAATCGAAATGTCCTGCTGACAGTGGCCGACAGTGGCGTGGGTATTCCGGATGCATTCAAGAATAAAGTGTGGGATCGGTTCGAGCGATACGAAGACCACGCACTGGAGCTTGATCTGCCCGGAACTGGCCTCGGTCTGTCAATCGTACAGGACTTTGTGAGTATGCATAACGGTGAGGTGTGGTTTGAATCTGAAGAAGGGGTCGGGACGACCTTCTTCGTCACACTCCCCATCGAATATCGGCGGTCTGCGGTAGGTTTAAGCTAACCACGCAACCATGTGAGGCGCACAATGGCACGTATCCTGATTGCAGAAGATGAGCGCGACATCCGCGAACTTATCGAATTTACCCTGAAGATTATGGCCGGGCACGACGTTATCGCGGCAGCCAACGGTGAGGAAGCCGTCAGCCTGGCCCGTACAGAGCAACCCGACCTGATTATGCTGGATATGCGAATGCCGAAAATGACCGGCATCGAAGCCTGTGTAGCCCTCAAGGCCGATGATGACGTTAAAGCGATTCCGGTCGTATTTCTGTCTGCAAAATCGTCAGAAGAGCAGCTTGCTGCCGGTGCCAATACGGGGGCCATCGGGTTTATTAACAAGCCCTTTGCTCCAGACGAGCTAATTGCACGGGTTTCTGAAATCCTCACCGAAATTGGCATGGCATAACACGACATGGAACACGACGTTCGCGGAGGACTTGCGGGATGAGTGCAATAACAGTTGGTGGAGAGCTGATACACTACGAGGTACTGGGCAGGGGACGCCCGGTTGTGCTTGTGCATGGCTGGCTGGGTGCGTGGCGCTACTGGATCCCTACCATGCAGCAGCTCCATATGAAATATCGAGTGTATGCTCTGGATCTGTTCGGTTTTGGTGATTCGGGCAAAAACGAACGCGATTTTTCCGTTCAGGAACAGGCAGCGATGCTGGACGAGTTTATGGATCAACTGGCTATCCCACGGGCAGCATTTATCGGGCATGGGCTGGGCGCGATGGTGGTGGCAGAGTTCGCCTTCAAGCACCAGAAGCAGCGTGTCCCTCGTGCGATGCTGGTCAGCCTGCCGCTTTTCGAGGTTGATGACATGCATAATCTGCGGCGTCATCGCCTTAACGATACCAGAGGAGCAAACATAGATCCTGACCGGACAATTCCGTCCGGCTCGCTGGAGGCGACTATACCCAGTGCAGGGATGATGCGTGCCGCCCTGCTGGAGCGTGCCGCTGCTGCCAGTAACAGGTCTGCCAGCAAAGTGCCCAATCCCATTCAGTCGTCGTCAAAGGATAGCAAAACCGATAATGTGCTGGAAAAGCACATCAATAGCCAGATCAATGGTATAGATCGTTACCGTATGCTGGATTTGTGCTTCAGCCCGAAGCAGGTTGAATATGGCAAGCTGCTGAGCGATGTACGCAAGACGGACGACCGGGCTTTGCACCGTACCATTGGTGACTTCGATGCCGGTAAAATGCTGGCGACGATCAGGCAGCTTGAGATCCCTTACGCAATCGTTCATGGGTATAATGACAGGATCATTCCATCGCCATCTGATTCTGTACTGCGCTTTCTCAAAAACATCGACCCATCAATCATCCTTGATGATAAGGTAGACAGGTACGAACCGTCAGAGGTGAAGTCACAGAGAAAACGCCTCGAAAATACGCTTGGTCTTGCTGCGCTGCCAAATGTGGGGCACTTCCCCATGCTGGAATATGAACGCTTCGGTCGTCTGGTGAACGATTTCCTCGAAAAATCAGACCTTGATGATCTAAAAACACGTGATAGCTGGCACCGCCCGATCAACTGATGGGACGCGCACTCATATTTGCAAACGGCGCTGCGCATGATGGGGAAATGGTACGCAGAGCCATATTGGAAGATCCAGATGCGCTTGTTGTGGCAGCAGATGGGGGTGCAAGGCTCGCGTGGCAGTCCTATGGGCTGACGCCGGACATCATCATCGGCGACATGGATTCATTGTCGGCTGCTGAACTTGAAACATTTCGGAGTCAGGGTGTGCAGATTGAGCAGCACAACCCCGAAAAAGACGAGACTGATCTTGAACTGGCGTTGCTGTGGGCTGCCACACGCGATGTACAGCACATCCGTATTATTGGTGCAACCGGCAGGCGCATGGATCAGACGTTTGGTAATGTGTATTTGCTGGCGATGCCGCAGCTAGCCGGGCGTGATGTGCGGCTGGTGGCTGGTAATCAGCAGATGTGGCTGGCCCATGCCGGTGAGCACTGCATCGAAGGTGAAGTAGATGATACGCTGTCGTTACTTCCACTCAGCGGCGATGTCGAAAATATCCGAACAGAAAACCTGTACTATCCCCTCACTGGCGAAACGCTCAGGTTCGGGCCAGCACGCGGCATGAGCAATGTGCTCACGGCCACCACTGCGACCGTCACGTTTGATGCTGGACTGCTGCTGATCGTCCATACGCCGGGAACCCCGGAATGACGCCCATACGCATTTACAAACAGGACGAACACGGCAATGAGGTACTGCACTACGATGGCGAGGTAGTTTCCCGCACAGCCAACAGAATTTGCGTGCGTGCTGTCTTTCAGTATGGCACCGCAGACCTGGGCTACATGACGATGGAACGTGGCGACATCTTCACAGAGTGGTTTTATACAGATCGCTGGTACAACATCTTCCGCATAGAAAACGGGCAGACCGGGGCGCTGCGCGGCTGGTATTGCAACATCACACGTCCGGCAATTATCACAGAGGACGCTATCCGCGCTGATGACCTTGCACTGGATGTGATTATCACCCCCGACGGCACAACCCATCTGCTGGACGAGGACGAATTTACTGCCCTCGCCATACCAGAGGCCGATCGTCAGGCGGCGCGAGATGCTGTAAAACACCTCTACAATCAGATTACGCTGCGCAACCCACCATTCGACGAAATCGCAGGCAGATAGCTACGGCTGCGTGTTGTCGTCCGGGTAGACCAGCATCACTGGCACGCGCACGCCATGCAACACCTTATGCGCCACGCTGCCAAATACGAACCGCGCCAGGCCGGTGTGCCCCCGTGTGGACATAATCACCAGATCCACATCCTCGTTATTGATGTAATCGCAGATAAGGTGTGCTGTACCGGCACCTTCAATCATCTGCACGCGGCAGTTCAATCCCTCATCGCGCAGTTGATTGCGAATGCTGATAAGGTACTGCTTCACCTCGTTGCGGATGTCCTCTACCTGGCTTTCATTGCCAGAGAGGGCGATGATGTCTGAGTATTCGTGCGCGGGTGGTTTGAACACGTGCAGAATGATGATTTCCGAGTTGTTAGCCTGCGCAATTTCTACTGCGTGCGGGATCGCCCGCTGTGAACCGCCAGATGCATCAACTGGAACCACAATCTTCTGATACCGTCCCTGTGGCATCGCCAATCCTTTCTATGAGCCTGATGTTGTACTGCTATTTTAACACAGGGGGGGCATTCTAACTCCGGTTCCGCTACACTATGCGCCGTTCTTACGCACTTCAGAGGTCAGCGCAGATGACGCAAACGCGAACGCTTTCCAATTCACAGATTGCACGAGCTGCGGTGGTGGTACTACTGGGCTTTCTTGCCAGCGGCGCACTGGGGCTGGTTCGCACAGCGGTGATTGCGGCAGCGTTCGGTACCAGCAACGAACTGGATGCGTTTCTCGCGGCGCAGCGTGTGCCAGAAGCGTTGTTTGTGCTGGTAGCAGGGGGGGCGCTGGGGTCTGCTTTTGTGCCGGTGTTTTCTCGCTATCTGAAGGACGACGCCGACCACGAAAAAGCATGGCAGCTTGCCTCTGCGACCATGACATTATCTGCTGGTGCGGCAGGGGTTCTATCAATAATCGCGCTGGTCACGGCTCCGCTTTATGTGCCGCTGTACGCGCCAGCAGGCTCCGGGGAAGGCGTGCAACAGCTTACGATACGTTTGACACAAATTATGCTGCTCACGCCATTTATCTTCAGCATCAGCGGCCTGTTGATGGGTATTCTGAACGCGCACCAATCCTTCACCCTGCCTGCAATTGCTATCGGGATGAACAATATTGGCCTGATTATCGGGGCGCTGGTATTCGCTCAGATGCTCCCGGCACAGAATGGCGGCGCCAACGTCTATGGGCTGGCGATGGGTGCCGTGCTGGGTGCGCTGCTGCATCTGGCCGTGCAGCTACCGGGACTGCGCGGCATCCGGGCGAAACTGCGTTTACTGCCAGACTGGAACGTGGAAGGTGTGCGTGAGGTCATCACACTGATGGGGCCGCGTGTGCTGGGGCTGGCCGTGGTGCAGATCAACTTTATTGTCAATGTACGCCTCGCCTTCCCGATGGTGGAGGGGAGTGTGGCCGCGCTCACGATTGCGTGGACGCTTATGTTTTTCGCACTCGGCATCATTGCGCAGAGCGTGGGCACAGCGCTCTTTCCTACGCTTTCTGCTCTGGCAGCAGATAACGATATGGTAGGCTTCCGGGGTCGGCTCTCGACGGCTATGCGCAGTGTGCTATTTCTCTCTATCCCGGCGACGGTGGTACTGGTGATGCTGGGTGAGCCGCTGGTCGCTGTCATCGCGCAGCGCGGAGAGTGGACATTGGAGGACTCGCAGGCGACGGCGTGGGCGCTGGCGTTCTTTGCCATTGGCATTGCCGGTCACAGCCTGCTGGAAGTGCTTTCGCGTGCATTTTATGCGCTCTCCGACACGTGGACACCGGTATGGGTCGGCCTGATTGCCATGATCTCAAACATTACACTCAGTCTGGTGTTTATCCAGTTCATCGGGGAGCCGGGGAATCTGGCGAGGGGGCCGTTTGCGGGGCTGGCGCTGGCAAACTCAGTTACGACACTGGTCGAGGGTGCTGTGTTGTGGTGGCTGATGCGGCGGCGCATCGGCAGCGTGAATGATGCTTACGTGCTGGACGGTGTATGGCGCACGGGTGCGGCTTCAGTGGTGATGGGCGCGTGTATTTTCGGGGTAACGCAGGTTGCCGGGGAACTGCCCCCCCTGTTCAGCCTCATGTTAAACGGCATTGCAGGGGGGGCGGTGTTTTTCGGGGTGGCGCTATTGCTGCGCATGAACGAAGCACGTGCTGTCCCGGCACTGATATTGCGCCGGGTGCGCTCCAGTTAATCTCCGGCGACAGGCTCGGCACTTTCGGTACCCGTCTGGAACTGTGATCTGGCGTTCTCGATGTAGTCCAGCGACTGATGGCGGAAGTACGTGTTATACAGGTCGGCGTAGTGACCACCGTGTTCCATCAGTTCATCATGGTTGCCCTGCTCAATGATACTGCCATGATCCAGCACCACAATGCGGTCAGCACTGCGTACTGTGCTCAGGCGATGCGCAATCAGAATCGACGTAGAATTCGCCAGAATCAAATCCAGTGCCTCCTGAATCTGCGTTTCCGTGAACGGATCAATGCTGGCAGTCGCCTCGTCGAGAATGAAAATGGACGGCTTTTGTAGCAGCACACGCATCAGGCTCACAAGCTGGCGCTGGCCCATACTCAGACGTGCGCCGCGCTCTCCTACATCACTATCCAGTCCATTGGGCAGCGTTTCGATCCAGTCACCGTCACCGATGCTGTGCGCCAGTTCGTTGATTTCCTCGTCGGTAGCATCCCGCTTTGCGTAGCGGATGTTATCACGCACAGTGCCGCTGAACAGAAATGGCGTTTGCGATACGATGCCAAGCTGGTTGCGATACGATTGCAGGTCGAGTGAGCGGATGTCCATGTCGTCTATGAGGATGTCACCGGACTGATACTCGTAGAAGCGTGAGATCAGTTTGGCGATGGTGCTTTTGCCTGCGCCAGTGTGACCTACAAACGCCACGTTCTCGCCGGGGGCCATCGTCAGGCTGAAGTTTGCCATAACCGGCTCATCTTTTTTGTACCCGAACGTGACATCACGCAGTTCAATGTTGCCCGTGAGTGAGTCGTCTACCTGTGTGTTGCCAGTCTGCGTGACGGTATTCTCCGTATCAATCAGGGCAAAAACACGTTCTGTAGAACTGAGGCCCTGCTGAAACTGGCTGATAAACGCCGAGAGCGTAATGAATGGGAACCAGAAGCGGTCAATGGACTGGATAAACAGATACCACGTTTCCGGCGTTACACTCTCGTTCAATACGGCACGTGCCCCGAAGTACACGATAATGGCCGTGGCAACACCGGCCATCCCGTTCAATACCGGGAAGATAGACGCCAGCACCATCCCGCGAATGATATTCACCCGGTATGATGTGGTGTTGACCTCGTTAAATCGCTCGTAGATGGAGGCTTCTTTGCGGAAGTTCTTCGCAATGCTGATGCCCGCCACACTCTCCTGGATGTTGTCGTTCACAAGGCCCAGCGCACGGGCACCATTGCGTGTGGTGATGCGTGCAAAGTGCCGGAACAATGTATACCCGGCCACAATCACGGGGGAAAGCCCGATCACCAGCCATGTCAACTCTACACTACGGTTGAACAGAATGGCGACCAGCACGAATACAGAAACAAGCTGGCTTAAAATATCGCTGGAGAGCAGCACAACCGTCCCGAACTCCTGTGTATCGCTTGTAATCCGGCTGACCACCTTACCGGACTTATTCCGGTCATAGAACGACATATCGCGGCCAACAGCGGCTTCAAACGCGTCGCGGCGCATCTGTGCTACTACCCCGCCAATAGCACGTGCTGCCATGCGACGGCGCACCCAGTTGCCGACATACTCAATCAGCACAGTGACAAGCAGCGCCCCCACCAGCAGCGCCAGCGTGTTAATCTCTGCATTGCGGCTGAGTGCCCCGACTGCGGCGGCGATTACTACCGGGCGCAGGGAGAGCATAATAGACGCCACCAGCGCTGTACCAAACACTGTTGCCAGTTGACGTTTATACTGCGCGAAGTACGTGCCAATCCGCCGATAAAGCTGCATGTCGGTATACTGGCGGTCGTAGTTGTCTTCTTCCAGTCCACGGAATAACATAGCCATGCGTTAATCTCCTCAGTCGCCGGGTGCGAATGCGACCCCACCGGCACGACCGGGGGATTCATAGCGTGCAAAAATGCGGCGGTAAGCCTCGGATGTTGCCAGCAGGTCTTCATGTTTGCCCTGCGCAACCACATTGCCCTTCTTGATAACGACAATGTGATCTGCCCAGCGAATCTGCGACAGGCGATGTGTAATCAGCAGGGTGGTACGCCCGCGTGCCGCCGTCCAGATAGCCCGCTGGATTTTGTCCTCGGTCGCGCTGTCTATGGCGCTGGTGCTGTCGTCCAGAATCAGAATTTTGGGATCTGTGAGGAAGGCACGGGCAATCGCAATCCGCTGGCGCTGCCCACCGGAAAGTGTCACGCCGCGCTGACCGATAACCGTCTGGTAGCCATCCGGGAAGGACAGAATAAAGTCATGCGCCTGCGCCATCTTCGCCGCGTCTTCAATTTGCTCCTGTGTGGCATCCTGTACACCGAACGCGATGTTCTCGGCAATCGTGCGGCTGAACAGGAAAATATCCTGCTCGATAATGCTGATTTGCGACCGCAGCGCAGCCATGTTCCAGTCCTGTACCGGGCGGTCATCCACATAGACCGTACCACTTTCCACATCATAGGTGCGGTTGACCAGTTTAGTCAGTGTACTTTTGCCTGCGCCCGTCTGACCGACGATGGCGACCGTCTGACCTGGTTCCACTGCAAACGAAACGTCATGGATGATGGTTTTGCCCATATCATAGTGGAAGTTTACGGCGTCGAACCGAATGGCACCCTGCATGTCGCTGGCGTACCCGTCCTCGTTCTGGTCGAGTGCAGTTTTCTGGTTCAAAATGCTGAGGATACGCTTTGCACTGGCATAGCCCAGCGCCACCTGTGAGAACGAAAACTGCGAGACAAATACCGGGAACCCGAACAGCGTCAGGAAGCCCATATAACGCACAATCTCACCATCGGTAAGGTTCGGATCGTTGGAGGCCAGATACAGTGAGTGGCCCAGACCTGCGACCAGCGCTATCCCCCACAGCAGCAGCGGCAGGTAAAGCGCCTCAATGTCGCCCTGTTCAACATATTTGCGATAGACGTAATCTACGAGACCATTAAATTTTTCGCGCTCGCGGTCTTCCTGTGCATTACCCTTGACGATCTCAATACCGTCCAGCGATTCTGCGAGGCTGGCATTCATTGTGCCAAAGCTGCTACGTACATCCTGCGCCACCCTGTGCAATGACCGCACGTACAGAAGCTGCGCGACGATGTACGAAATCATGAACAGGAGGGGTGTCCATATCAACTGCCATGAAATCGCAGGTGTGAAAAACAGTGGAGCCAGCAAAAACATGCCGGAGCCAACGATCAGGTTAATACCGGGGTTCATCATCAGGTTCAATTCGCGCACGTCGTTGGTCACACGGGCCATAATCTCGCCAATGGGCTGCCGATCATGGAAGTCCATGCTTTTGCCCAGCAGGTTGCTGTACAACTCATCGCGGATGTCGCGCTCAATGCGCTGGCCGTAAATTTCTGACGAGAGATTGCGGAAAAACTGGAGCACAGTGCGTATCAACTGCGAAATCAGAATGCCCCACACCATGTTGATGCACACGGCAAGGGCTTCCTCGCGCGAGAGTGTGCCCTGTGACCAATCAAGAATGGCGTCATAGGCAATGCCGACGAAGTAAAAGAGTGCAGCGGCCAGGCCAGCATTGCTAATGGCACCGATAAGTAGCACCACCGCCACCAGCGGATGCCGCCGTAGATGCGATACAATGAGCCGGGCGGGGCTGCGATGATCTGACGGGTGTTTGTTATAAGCGGAACTTGCTACAAATTCAGCGGTCATACAGGCTACCCTGGAAGGTTCAATGAAAGTATGGTCTACCAGCATATCACAGCGGATAATGCGATTGACGATAAGGGTATACGTGGCCCTATAGGATTGGGCCACACTGACATTAAGGGATCATTATTGTTCGGAGGAAAAGTTGTTCGGCGTCGTCTGCCAGCAGATTGTAACGATCTACAGGCTGGTAAACAACCAGTTGCAGCGCGTACTCTCCCTGCGGCAGTGCAGCAACATCCAGCGTGCGGTAATCGGCAACCATGCGCATAGCCTCCAGTTGGGAAGTATGCTGTATATCACCATCTCTGTTGATTGGTGGCCCGTCAGTTTGCGCAACGACTGCGCCACTGGCATCAGTCAGGCGTAAACTGACGGAATAATCCAGCGTAACTGGCTCATCTGGCATCCACCACAAACGCACATGAACCGCATCTTCGGTCACGCTGTCCACATCTGCGCCGTAAAACGGCAGCATATCTGCTATCCGTTCCGCTGGAGCCTCAAAAGTAGCCATCGGCTCACGTTCCGGTGAACTTTCTACAAGCTGTGCGATGAAACAGCCATCGGCTACACAGTCCCCCGTGACCATCACCAGCGGGTGTGTGCGTTCAAGCTGGTGGAACCGCTGCTGAACGCCATTTTGCAGCAGATTGCCAGAAACATACCACACCCGCCGGTAGTCGCGGGCCGCCTCGACATCCGGCACACGATTCGCCAGTAGATCATCGGGCAGGTACATATCCATATTCCAACGCACCAGACCACTGTCTGCACCGATGCTATCGAACAGAATAGTATCCCCCGGCTGTGCGTTGGCGGCTATGCGCTGCATAAACGTGCGGTATTGAATGCGATTGGGTAGATGGGCAGATAGGTTCCACAGCATCAGTGCCACAAACCCTGCAAGTCCGGCCCATCGCAGCAGACGCACAGGTAATGCAGCCAGTGCTACACCCACCGCACTACTCAAACCCACCGATAGATACACGATATAGCGTTCATCGTATACATTGGCGGTAGTGTTCAGCGTAAGCGCCATCACCGGCACGGCCAGCGCCCACGACAGCAGCAGCCCATATTCCCGATAGCGAACCCGCCACACACCCATCCCGAGTATGACGGCAAACAGTACATAGTAGCCGTTCGTGGCGCGTTCCATCAGGCGGCGGATTACCGGCCAGGATGTATCCGTCGTCGTGGAGGCAATCCCCAGACTGCCGCCGTCTATCTGCCGCAAAAAGTTCACCTGATAGAAAAACGTGTGTATCCACGGCGACCACAACACCAGCGCAATCGCTACTGCCGCTGCAAACCGAATATATTGCCCGCGTGGAGGCCCACTCGCCAGCCAGTAGATGACCTGCACCAGCACCAGATACGCCAGAAAATAGTGAATATATGCCAGCAGCGCCAGTGACGCCCCATAAAACAGCGTTCTGCGCCATGTGGGGTTACGCTGCCACCGCCAGAACGTCCACATGCACAGCGTAGATGCCAGCAGCACCAGCGGATACGGGCGCACCTCGAAGGCATAGGTGAAAAAGTACGCGCTCACACCCACACTCGCCATTGCAAACCAGCCATACCGTGCCGCGCCAAACCAGCGCCGTATAACCCGGTACAGCAGGGCCAGTGTTATCATGCTCCACAGCACGCCCTGATAGCGTCCGGCCAGTTCGCTGTCACCGGCCAGCCTGCGCCACCCCCAGAAAAACGAGTGCCACAGCGGAGCCTGCACGTCCTGGCGTGCCTGGTACCAGATGGTGTGCGGCAGTGAGCCACTGGTATGTACATAAACCAGCTCTTCGTCAGGGCGCAGATGCAACCAGTTCAACCCGAAAACGAACAGTGCAAACAGGGCCAGCAGTAGCGCCAGTGTGATACATTGCTGTTGTGATGTGTGTTTTTCCATAGCGGGGCGATTATAGTGCGCTGTCACCGTAATGCGAGGGTCAGCGTATCATGATGGTTGTGGGCAATATGCCAATGGTGCCGTTTTCTGCGCTATTGCCGCCGGTTACATCCAGCAGAGCAATTTCGCCACTCGCGTTGAATCCGTACAGCGCCACCCACAGTTCATATTCACCCGGCGCAATCTCCGCCGGGATACGCAGCGCCCGATTATCCCATACCGGCACATTCGCGGCCCATGTGTTCGTCGGCGCAAATCCAGCACGCGGCTGTGAATCCTCTGCGCTGGCAATAACACCGCCTCCCGGCTGCGCCAGATGCATCGCCACACTGTAACTTTCTGCTAGTTTCTCATCACTGAGCCAGAACAGCGACACCGGCAGGGCATCACCGGGGGCATAGCTATCGCCAGCAGGCAGTGTATACCCCACCAGCGCAATATCGTCGCCATATTGCAGGCGACTTGTTTGCTGTGGCCCCTGCAAACTCTGCGTAGGAGCCGTTGCCATGCTGTATTCAATCAGACGAACAGGCAAACCATCCTCGCCGGTGAGGTCAAAGGTGCGCAGCGGGTAGTGGTGCTGCGCCATGTAACGCTCTACCGGGCGCACAGACCACGTGATAAACGGCGAACTGTGCGACAGCAGCCATAAACTGTCTCTACCCTCGGCAAGCGTGTTGATTAACTGAATCGTCGGGCGTTCCAGCAGGCGGGCCGGGTTCGGGGAGTCAATAACGGGCACCGCATCGGGGTTTTCGCGCTCCCCCTGATGAAATGGCAGCGTAATGACTCGTGGCCCGTTGATGTCGCCGTAGTTCATATAGAACGCTTCGTACCCCGGCTGCGAGATCAACAGGACATCATCGGCAGTCATTTCGCGCTGAATCATATCAAGGCTACTATTCAGCCCGCCGCTGAACGCCAGATACAGGTCATCGCTGTGGATGAGCCGCATTCCGCCATACAGACTCGTAATTGCCAGCAGAGGCAGTGTAATAGCTATATAGCGTGCAAAGCGCGGCCACCGCCATGCCAGCCATATCCCCGCCGCTGAAAGCGCCGCCAGCACACCAAAAATCACCGGGAAAAGCGGCTGACCGGTGCGAATCCACACAAAATCGAACGGCTCCGCCCCCCACAATTGCGGCAGCAGCACCCACCGCAAATACCGCACGTTATCGAGGCCGCCGCGCCACTCGGTTAATCCGCGTGCTTCTGCGGGTAGCAGCGTGGTGTATTCACCCCACCAGTATGACACTGCATTGAATTGAATCCACAGGCTGTAAAGAACCAGCACACCGGCGACAATCCGCCACGTGCGTTTACTGTTCGGAGTTGTCAGGTAATCCACTGCCGGGAGCGCACACAGCATCAAAAACGGTAGAATCGGCACCAGAAAACGCGGCGGGAAGCTCAACCCGCCGAACCACTCATCACCCGCACCGTAGGCATATGCCCCGGCATAAATCAGGGTCATTAACAGGGCCGCAATCACATAGCGCATTCGGTTCTGCCATGCCAGCACCCACATCCCCGGCACAGCCAGCAGCACCAACGGCGACGTTCCCCATAAACTGCCACCAATCGAGAAGAAATACCCGTGCAGCGCATCACTGAACGGCACGGCTGGTAATCGGCTGGCAACAAACAGCCCGATAGCCGTTACCCCCGCCAGCGCGAAAAATCCCCGGCGCACCCACAGAGGAGCCAACAACCGTTCCAGCCATGGGAAGCCAATCACGACCAGCACGGGCAGCGCAACCAGAGCAGCACGCCTCGCGGCAAAGGCCAGCACAAATACCCCCACAGCCGCAATTACATTGCCAGTGCTACGATAGCCCGATGACCGCCAGCGTTCCACGAAATACGCTGCCAGTAGAATCAGCAGCAGCGTGAGTGGTTCCTGGAAGAAGGTTTTACTGTAGGCCCACAGCGTTGTGCCGAACGCGAACAACAGCCCGGTTATAATCGCTGTGCGTTCACCATAGCCGAGTTGCAGCGCATACAGATAAAACACGCCGACGGCCAGCGCACTCACCAGCACATTGAACAGCCACACCACATGCACATAGCCCGCATTCGGCAGCATATCCGCCAGTAGGTAGAGTGGCGCAGCCATCACAATCTGCAATGGTTCGGCATTCACTGGCACAAGTGGAACCTGTGGCAATGGCTCCTCGTAATCCCAGAAGCGGCGCTCACCGTTCGTCAGATCCAGTAAAAAATCGCCGTCACGGACGAGGCTCTCAGTAGCGTCAAACAGAAAGCGCGTGTCCGTGTAGCCCATGCGCCCGCTGTAAGTGAGCATATACACGGACGTAATCAGCGTCATCAAAGCAATGAGCAGCGCAACGCGCTGCCCACGAGATAATGTCGATTGCATCATATTTTCTGACGGGGGAGTTTGCGGAAATTCAGGAAGACAATAGCGTTAGCTATCCTGTTTTTCGTCGTTGTCGGGGTCGCCGCCTGTGCTGCCACCGCCTACAAAACGGTTACGCATCCCCAGCAGCCCCTTGATGACCTTCTGATTCACATTCAGGTCACCCATATTTTCGAGACCTACCTCATAGGTGGCGGCACCGTCCATCAGTTTGCCGTCCTTCACCTGGAGGTTGCCCATTGCCAGCAGCGTTTCGCCGTACATCTGCCTTTCACCCAGTTCCTCGAAGATGTCCGCAGCCTGACGGTAAGCGTTGTACGCCTGCTCTTTGTCGTCCATCTTAGAATAGACGCCGCCCATGTTGCCCAGCGTCTGTGCGGTGCGCAGTGCATCGCCGCTGTCCTGGAACGTCTTGAGGGCTTCCTGCATCACGTCAAGCGCCTGCTGGCCTTCGTCTAACGCGCGATGTACCAGCCCGATATTCACCAGCATCTCGGCGACCATGTCGGTCTCACCTGCCTGTGCATAGGCTTCGCGGGCCTGCTCGAATGTCTTCGCGGCGGCTTCATAATCGTACTGCTTATAAAGCTCGACGCCTTTATCCTTCAGTTCGTCTCCACTGCTCACGAGTTTTCCTATCCTCTACATGGTAATATCAACGATACTGCTGCCCACCTCACGGAGTTGTTTGGTCGGCATCTTGCTGAACATAATAGCAATACGAATAAAACCTTTATTGACCGGGTTCGCCGCAAATTCGCGCTCTTCCTCGGAAAGTTCGGAGAAGTGTTTCCACTGCTCACGGGTTGCCAGCAGTTCACCAATGGTGCCACTGGTCTCTAAGAAATAGTTCATAGTTTTGCGCACACCACGTGCCAGCGCCTGTAACTCATGCACCGGGATGGCCGCTTCGCCCATTTCATACTGCTGGATGCGTGCTACCGGGAGCTTCGTTTCCTCGGCAAGCTGCTCAACCGTAAGCTGGGCTTCCTCGCGTGCAGTGCGCAGCAGCACACCTAGCATCCGCGTGCGCAGTTGCATATATTCCTGCTCGGCGCGGCGGTCTTCGCTGTACTGGTCACGCAGGGTATTGCTACTCCAGAAGTGGCTGACCGGAACACCCAGATAAAACGCGAGGATTTCAATCTGTGGCATGGTGGGGGCGGCATCACCGAATTCCCAGTTCATGTACTCCTGCACAGGTACACCCACAATCCGGGCGCAGTCTTCTTCCGTTCGCGCAGAGTTCAAACGCGCATCACGCAGCAGCACGCCCAGCATCTTCGCCTGCAAGCGATAGTACTCTTCGACATCAAGCTCTTTTTCCTGTTGTTGTGGTGCGTTTTGCCCGCGTGCTTTGCGAAAACGCTCTTTCATGCTGTCGTCCATGAGGCCCATGAAGACTTTCCTCCGCGTTACCTGTCATCTATTCACCGTGATTATAAGAGTTGCGCACCATTGCAGCAACACATCACGGTTGATGAATCGTGGGTGCCTTTAGAATACTATGACAGGTCTTATGCTTATGGCAATGGTTTTTCGATATAATGTTGCAAAAAAGGAGTGGGAATCATGCCCCGATACGATTACGTGTGTGAAAACTGCGCCAATCAGTGGGAAGCCTCCCACGGCTTCAACGACCCGAAACCAGACTGCCCGGTGTGTGGGAGTGAGGAAACACGCAAACTCATTACATCCGCACCGACGTTTGCGCGTGGTGTGCTCACCCCGGCAGGGACAGCACGAAAGCAATCCAAAGAGCAGTTGAAGGATAAATGGGCCGAGGAAACGCCAAAACTGCGCAAACAGCTAGAGAACAAACTGGGTAAAGACATGGTACAGAAGAACGCGCCACATCTGTATAATAAAAGCAGCGCAGATTAGCGTGGAGAAGAGTAGGGGACACATGTTCCCCTGCCGGAGCGTTTGCTAGCTGTAGTTCGAGAGAATCTGGTCGAACTTCGTCTGGTCGATCTCATCGTGGGCGTCCAGGAATGGCTTGAACTTACCCATGTATTCAACCACATTGGCGTTAGAAGCACCCTCAAAGCGCAGGGTAATCGCCGGCTGTGTGTTGCTGGCACGCACCAGCCCCCAGCCGTGCTCAAATAGAACCCTTGCCCCATCCACACTCACAACCTCGTTGTTCTTCGAGAGTTCCTCGCTAATTTCATCAATGATCTTGAACTTCAGGTCATCCGGTGTGGAGAGGATAATTTCCGGGGTGGCAACAAAGCTGGGGAAACTGGCGAAAATTTCGGAAACGGTCTGGTCAGTCTTTGCAAAGATGTCCAGTGCTTTCAGCGCAATCAGCGGCGCATCATCAAAACCATAGTAGCCCTCACCCGCGAACAGGTGGCCGCTTACCTCACCGCCCAGCGGGGAGCCAACTTCGTGCATCTTCCGCTTCATCAGGCTGTGGCCGGTTTTCCACATCAAACCCTTACCGCCATGCTTCTTGATTTCGTCAATCACGGCCTGCGAGGTCTTCACGTCATAAACAATCGTAGAACCGGGGAGCCGCGTGAGCAGGTCAGCGGCCAGCACCGCCAGCAGACGGTCAGCAGCGATATGGTGGCCGTGCTCATCAATAAAACCGCAGCGGTCACTATCCCCGTCAAAGCCAAGACCGATGTCTGCGCCCACTTCGACAACCTTAGCTTCAAGGTCTTTCGTCATTTCCGGGTCTTCCGGGTTCGGCAGGTGGTTCGGGTAGGTGCCGTCTGGCTCACAGTACAGGCAGGTGACTTCTGCACCGAGGTTTGCCAGTACCTGCGGCACATAGGAACCACTCAGGCCGTTACCCGCATCCAGTACCACCTTCAGCGGCTTCTCGAACTTACCGATTTGTTCGGTAATGGCGGCCATGTGCGTGTTAATCATGTCCATGTCTTCGGAGATTTCGCCGTCGCCAGTAGCAAAGCCATCTTCCTGGATAATCTTCAGTAGATCCTGAATCTGCTCACCGGCGAGTGCCAGCGCACCATACGCCATCTTAATACCGTTGTATTCCGTGGTGAGGTGGCTGCCAGTAATCATCACGCCAGCACCCTTGTCTTCTTCGCCATAGCTGGCAGATGCAAAGTACACAGTCGGGGTCAGCACTTCGCCAATATCAGTCACGCTCATGCCTGTAGAAGCCAGCCCTTCGACCATCGCGGCCTTCAACGCCGGGGAAGACAAACGGTTATCACTGCCGACGAACACGCGCTCTGTGCCAAACTTCTGTGGCAGGTAGGTGCCAAGGGCTTTACCCACCAGCGTTGCCAGTTCTGGCGTAATCTGCGGATTGTCACCGACGGCGATACCGCGAATATCATACTTACGAAAAATGTTGGTTGGTACCTGTGCCATAAATAGATCTCTCCTTGTGTGTGAGTCAGTCTTTTGTGCCAGAAAAATAGGGGGTAGCATTCCGATAAAGCTGTGTAGAGGCATCCTTGAGTGACGACCCACGACCACTGATATACACGCTGTCGTCACGGGCAATCAGGCGCATTTGCACACGCACCGCCGGGTTATCTGTCGGCTGGTAAATCATCACCAGTGTCCAGTCTTCCTTGAAGACAACCCGCACCACCCACATCAGCCGCTCCAGCGAGTCTTTTGTATCGGCATCAATCCAGTCGAACTCGCCATAACCGGCAGGTCTACGGATAGCGTCGGCTTTCGTTTTAAAGATCACATGCCCCTGGTTAACCTGCGTCCACAGTTCACGCAGGGCGGCTGGCAGTCCGTCCACATCAACAACTTCTTCACGGTGCGGCCCCCATTCCAGCAAGGCCGCCCACCGATTCTCCTCACCTACCGGGTAAACACGGATCGTTAGCAGTGCATCGGGGCTGTGTTCGCTGGCAATGTAGCCCACGGTGGCTTCCCACGCGGCCAGCCCGGTACGGGGGCGGCTGGAAATCGCGCCGGGGCGGTTGGGTAGTGTATCGTCTGGCATCTTTTACGTCCTATTCGACTGGAATTTCCTGTCCATCTACCATCGCCTTGAATGATAACGCATCGCCACCCGCTTCTGCATCAATGTAGATGCTGGTGCCGGGTTGCGGATTGGCACGCAGCAAAAAGTCTGCAAGGGGTTCACGCACGCTGCGGCGGATGATGCGTCGCAGCGGACGCGCACCGTATTCTGGCTGGTCGTTCTGGGCCAGCATCCAGCGCATCGCCTCTTCTGTGAACTCCAGTTCAAGTCCACGATCACCCGCGAGGCGTTTTTCACCCTTCAGCATCAGTCCCAGAATCTTATACAGCGCGTCGTTATCCAGTGCATTGAACATAATCACTTCGTCAAGGCGGTTGATGAATTCTGGCCGGAAGAAATCGCGGACTTCTTCCATAGCTTCCTCGCGCACATCCTCGGTAACGACCGGCACTGCCAGATGTCGCGCACCCAGATTGCTTGTCAGGATAATTACCGTTTCGCTGAAGCGGGTCATATTGCCGCGCCCGTCCGTCAGGCGGCCTTCTTCAATCACCTGCAACAGAATATCCAGCACGCGCGGGTGGGCTTTTTCCACCTCATCGAACAGGACAATAGTGTAGGGCTGCTGCCGGATGCGCTCCGTAAGCTGGCCGCCCTGTTCACTGTCCACATAGCCACTCGGTGAACCAATCAGACGGTTGAGACTGCTCTCGTCCTGGAACTCGGACATATCCAGCGGCAGCATAGCGTCTTCGTTACCAAACATGAAATCGGCAAGCTGTTTTGCCAGCTCCGATTTACCCACACCCGTAGGGCCAAGGAATAGAAATGCACCAATCGGACGTTTGGGGTCTTTGAGGCCCACACGTGCGGTTTTGATTGCACGACTGATGGAAATAACTGCCTCATCCTGCCCGATGATACCCTCCTGAAGGTATTCAACCATACTGGCATAGCGCAGGCGCTCATCCTGGCCCAGCTTGTTAACTGGAATGCCCGTCATCTGGCTGAGCGTAAGTGTAATATCTTCTGCATCGAGCGTGG
>JBCCQC010000001.1:0-38595 GCA_039024535.1 Chloroflexota bacterium | reverse complement strand
CTTTAAGTACCCAGTATCTGGTGCTCAAAGGAGGTGGTGCGCCAATCACCTCAGCAGCCAAGATGTGATGATGATCGCCACCGGCTACACTCGTCTGCGTAGAGCCACCCCCGGATTCGCTTGTTTGCGTAGAACCACCCCCGGACGCTGCACCCACCACATTTGACCTGAATGGCGATGTGGTAAACCTCAGATACACACGTACAATACGCAGTGTACTGGATGTAAGATCAATAGGAACGGTTGCAGAGGTGCTACTGTCAATATCTTCATAGTACGGGCCGAAGATGCATTTTGATGCTTCCGGCTGCACGTTCACCCCGTTTACCTCGATAGCGTCCACCGTGCCCAGCACAACCGACGCAACCCCCGTGCTCTGCCGGTCAATGTTCGACACCTCAAGTGCTACCGTTTGCCCGTCATCCCCTACATTCTCGTCTGCGCTCAATACCCAGAACGTGCCGTCTATCGTGCGCGTGGCCGTCACGGTACCATCTTGCAGCACCGTGCCCCGGTACGCCACGGGCAACCGATCCCCTACAGAGATTGTCGTATCGACCTTTTTAGCCTCAAGCCGGTAAATCGTCTGTGGCAGGCTTCGCCAGTTCAGTTCGGCATAGGCGGCGTCATCCAGGACGTTACTGGCCGCCAGCCGATCCGCCGCGCTATTCGTCACCGGCGCAATCTCACGGAACGTCATCCGCCGTTCGATCCGGCCATACGTTGCAATGCTGGGGGCATCTTCCAGCCAGTATTCGGTAACGCCATTGCGAATGGTCGTCACCTTGCGTCCGCGTGTGCTCTCTTCGAGGTCGATGTAGAACTCACCGTTGCTGGCCCCCGTCGGCAAAATCGCATTCACAATATCCTGTGACTTTTCCGTGATGCTGATCCGCTTGAGGAGACTGAGTTCCGCGTTGTTGCTGATGGTGTGCGGCGCACCTTCGTAGGCTTCTACCCGGACGCTGGTTTGCGCCCCGAAAAAGCCGATTTCGACCGTGCGAACTTCACCGGCCTTGAGCCTGAAGTGTGCGCCCTCATGCTCACACAGCGTCTGTAGCGCTTTCAATACCGTCTGGCCGTCAAAGCGTGTGCTGATGTCCTTTGACGCCAGCAAGGTATTTGTGATGTCGAAATCCCAGCCTGCGCCAGTGATATTCTCGAGGGTATTCACAATCGTGCTGAACGATTGCTGACTGTACGTGTCCCGCAGGTACGTGATTTTTGTGATGAGCAAGCTCAACGCATCGTCCCCGTTGATCTGCATGGTGCGCTGTGCATCATCAGCGAAGCTAATGTTGTGGATCACGAACGCGCATAGCAGCCGTTTGCCGTTCGCATCCGTGGGCGAGCTGTACCATACCTCTGCAATCCTGCGCGAGGATAACAACGACAGTGCCCGCGCATCTGTTGCCGGTACCACTGCACTGCACCGTGCAGGCCCATCCAGCGCCCGCCCCGCTTTTGCACTGACAACGGGTATCGGCCCATCGCCCTGTAAAGTGGTATAGGTCGGGTCGTATACGTCAATCCACAGGCGCATCGTCTTCTATGCTCTCACCGGCGTGCTGCTCAAGAATTTGCTGGCTCTTTGCCAGAATATCTGGCGTTGCCGGTCGCAACTCCGTACCGACCAGCCCGTTGACCTGACCATCAATATCACATGTCCCCACAGGAGACTGCATATAGCCAGTGTTGACGACAAATCTTGCATACGCCACCACAACATGAAGGGGAACCTTAGACGCTCGGATCATCTGCCGTACCTTCCGTGTAGATTTCCGTATGAGCCGTTTTCAGTAGAGAAATTGCATTCTGTAGAGCAATTTTTTCCTGTGTGGCTGCGTTCACCTCGCCAGAATCAATCAGGCTTTGCAGGTTTTCGAGGTTCTGAATGTTGCCAGTCATTTGCCTCATCCACGCGAGCACGTCGCTCACGTCTGCCTGCACTGGCGGGTCTCCCGCAAAGTACGCGAACAGGAACTGAACCTGTGCGGTTGTGAAGCTGTTCGCCGGTAAGCCCGCCGCCTCTGCTGCCGCGTTGACGGTCGCCGTGTAATCATCTGTCAGGTGCCTTTTCACAATCTGCGCAATGCGTGTCAGTTTCGCCATTATTCAATCCTTATGATATGAAGTTAGCCAAACCCAGTTGATCCAGCACTGTTGCAATGCTGGTTGGGTTAGCAATCACGTTTGGCTTTGCAATGGCGGCGGCCCCGAAAAAGCCGATGCTATCGCCAGTGAAGCGCACTGAAGTAGCACGTATTGTGAACGCGCTGGTGGCGCGATTGATGCTCCATAGGTTACTGATAAGCGCTCCGCTATCATCGTAATTGGCGAAGAAAAAATCACTCCCGGCATTCCCGCCAGACTCCGCCGCATTATTTACACCCAATACCCAGCGCACCCCTGCTGGTGCTGATCCTGTGCGCCATACCATCTGCCGATTGCCCGGCGTCGGAGTTTCAAAGCTCAAACTGGAGAATGCCGTTGTCCCGGCCAGCATCCCGCTGATGTCATCAGTATTCGTGACAATCTGCGCATCCAGACCATTAAACCGAGCATTCATCTGACTGGCATTGACCAGCGTTACCCCGTCTACAACATCGTCAAAATGTGTGCCCATTTAGCCACTCACCCATGTATCCCAGAATTCAACTGTGAGCCAGTACACGCTGCTGTTGAGCGTGAATGCCTCAAAGGTTGTTGCCCCCGGCGGTATCGTCAGCCATGTGCCAGTGAGCGTATTAAACGCTGAATATGTCGTTACGGTCAGATCTTCAGAGTTGACTGTGTACGGCGTTGGCAGGTTGCTCGTTGTTGAAAACACGCGCTGGAGAATGGTTCCCGCCGCATTGCGGCGCAGCAGACCGGGCCGGGTTACATTGCCCCCGCCCAGTGAACCGAAGTACAGGCCGGGATCACCGAACCGATAGCCGTCACCGAAGAACACCGCCCCCTCATCTTTAGGCGTGAACGTAAACACGCCCTGCGCCTCTGCGTTGCCGTTGTTCGTAATCGTCAGCGTGTCCCCGCTCGTCAGCGGCCCCACATCGTTGACTCGTGGCGTTGTTATTGTCTCACTGCCATCGGCTGCGTAGGTTGCATCAGCGCGGCTGTACCAGCGCGGCGTGGCGATATACCACTCCACTGTGACGCGCAGGCGTTTGTGAGGCCGTGCCGCAACGTTCTCGCTGGCGTCAACCCGTGCAACTTTTGCACGAGTCCACCGCAGAGCATTGCCATTCTGCGGATCGATAAACAATCGACCCAACCCGGCACTTTTGAGCCGGTAGACCTCATCCACCAGAGTGCGTAGCTCTGTCGGTGTATCCGCCTCAAGCCACCATGAGGTCGTCACGGTCTCGTCTGTGTCCGGGAAGGGGGCATCACCGTAGGTATCGAAGGCCCCGATCATGCCCGCCGTGACCACGCTCTGCTGGCGCGTGCCGCCGAAATACGGCGTTGCGGATACCTGACCGGGTATCGTGTAATTCACGAGTTCGTTGGCAAATCTAACCAGACGCATAAGCACCTCGCCTGCTGATCTCGCGCATGAATTCATCTGCCAGCGTGCGCCCGCTGGCACCGTCTCCGGCATTGATGGTGACGTTGTACGTGTTGCCGCCCATCATCTCGTTCGGGATAATCGTGCCTGCCGTGTCCGGGATGAAAGGCTCTGGCCCGCGTTCACCTACCATGTACGGCTGGCCTGCGTCAACGCGGCCACCGTTGGCCCGTCCGGGCAACCTGAATTGCGAGCCAACAGCGTTGAATACATCGCCGGGTGATATTTGACCACTGACCAGCAACCCGCCAATGTCAGACCCGGCATTGAAGCCAGTGCTGACTCGCCCGGTAAGTTTTTCTTGCAGATCGTCTAATGCCTGTATTGCATCTTTAACCGAATCAATGATCGGCTGAACAGCACCCAGTACATTATCTTTAAGCACTCTCATAGGCTCAGCAACCGCGTTGCCAATTATGCCAATGAGGTTAATGAACTTGCCAACCTGCTCCCGGCCATCATTGACCACATCAATAACCACTGGTAGCACACTGGTCGTAAACCACTCACCAAATTTAGCAAGGGCGGCCCCTGTGAGTATCCAGATACCAGCCACAAAATTAAAGTACTTTGTGATAGCAGGTAATGCTGTGTCGGTTATAAAACTCATGGCAGTCGGTAGCGCCGTTTCAGTGAACCATGCCCCGATTTGTTGCAGGGCTGGCGATACAGCATCCCATGCAGTTGCAAGCACCGTCTTGAAGTCATTGAATCTATCACGCGCACCAAGGAATGCGAGGCCAATAGCCTGCATTCTATCGCTCGATATGCCAAACAACGTACTCAAGACTTCACCGAAACGCGAGGAACCGTCTTCGAAAATCGTGAAGAAATTCCCGACATCTCCACCAGCACGCCCCCACTGAATCCGAAACATCTGTATAGTGTCCTGGATAATAGGGGTAATCGTATCCATAACGCCTGTTACGGCGTCCCGAATGCCCATGAAATCCGTCTTCCATGCGAGGGCAAACGCAGCCACGCCAGCAACCGCCAGCCCCAGCGGCCCCATGAGTAACCCGATAGCTGTTGTCAGTCCGCCCACAACCGTGATAATCGGCCCTATGGACGCCGCGAGGCCCAACCCTACAACCGTAGCCTGTACAAACATCGGGTTCATTTCACCTATGCTGGCAATCACAGCCGTTGCGATTGGCAGAAAGCGGTTAATGGGTGGCAATAGCACTTCACCAAATACACTGGCAAGCTGGTTCACATTGTTGCGCAGGATGTTGAACTGGCTGGCTGTGGTACCCGCTCGCGTCTGAGCCTCTGTCATCAACGCCCCGTTCCCGGTAAACGCTTCCCCGGCAATGTTCAGCGAATCGGCTACCAGTTCTGTGTTACCGGCCAGCGACAAAAATACACGTTGGGTTTCCTGTGCCGTTATCCCCAGATCCTCAAGCACTGTTATGCGTTCTGTTGCTTCCATCTGCTCAAGGCCGCGTATGAATTCCATAATTGCACCAGTTGGGCTTTCATTCGCCAACCTCTGGAATTCATCAGCGGTAATCCCGCTTGCGTCTGCAAGGATTTTGAGCGAGTCATTGCCCAGCCGCGCATTAACAATAATATCGTTAACGCCTTTAGTGAAATTTGTCCCGCCTAATTCAGCGCTGATACCAACAGATGAAATTGCTGCCGAAAAACCCAGTAACTCAGCTTCGTCCATTCCAAGACTCGAAAGTGTTGCAATGCGTTTGCCCATTTCGAGAATCTGGCTTTCTGTCGTTGCACTGTTGTTACCCAGATCGGCAATCACATCGCCAAGTCGCGCGGCCTCATTTGTTGGAAATTGCGTTATGTTAGCAAACTGCGCGAGAGCCATCGCGCCATCCTGTGCGGCAATGTCTGTTGTCATTGCCAGCATTGCTACAGTTTCGGAGAACTCATCAATATCTTCAACAGCTACACCCAACTGGCCCGCCGCTTCAGCAATCTGGAACAGTTCCAGGTGTGCATTTTCCAGCGCCGCTACCGGGCTGTCCATGTCCGTAGCCATGCTGTTGAGTTGACTGCGCAGCGTGGCGATTTCCTCGTCCGTTGCATCAACGGTCTTGATGACACCCGTAAACGCGCTTTCCATGTCAATGGCGGTTTTAGTAGCAGCTGCCCCGGCTGCGAGAATAGGCGTGGTCAACCCCAGCGATACAGCACCGCCGAACGCGGCAATGTTGCCACCCACAGTCTTGAGGCGTGAATCAAGGCCGCTCAGGTTCTGGTCTGCTGACCGCAACCCCGCGTTAAACCCGTCATCCCTTAAACTCAGCGTCCCGAATAAAGACGCAACCTCGGTTGCCATAAGTCACTTTCTGCGGGGCTATCGACCCCGCCGCCTCGCCTTCGCTTTCTTTGCCGCCTGCTGCTGCTGCCACTGCTTGATGTCCTGCTGTGCCTGATGCACCTGCCAGACCGCGTCCCGAACGTCTACCGGCGTGGCCTCATACTCGTCATGTGTCCAGCCCGTGATGAGCAGGAACTGCGCCTCGTTGATGAGTTCGGACATCTCCGGCGGAAACGTCACCATGCCGGGAGCCTTCACCGCCAGCACTAGGGCGTCTCGGATTTTCCCGCCGGGTGCTGCATCCGTTCATTTGCCAGTTGCATCAGCTCGTCATATCGATCTGCTCGGAGATGCTTCAGACCCGCTCCGCCTTTAAAACTGACACTGGCGGGGGCATCTTTCACCAGCCACTCGCGCGGCACGTCTGCGATAATCTGGCACAGCAATGTATCGCGGTGGTCATTTGCCTCAGCAAATGCCTTCCATGCCGCGTCAATGTCATCTTCGCTCACATCCAGATCAGCGTTCATCCGGTCAATTTTGCGCCCTATGCGGGAGGCTTTTGTGTCCGCCCGCATCAGCAGCAATCGCCATTCACGGTTCACTGTGCTGAAATCAAACGTCGGGTGGCTCTCACTCATGCGAATACGCCGCCCCCGCCAATGTAGGCAACGGGTTCACCGGCGGCCACAAGTGATAGTTCGATCACCACCATGTCTTTTTCGATTGTCAGTGTGGGGCCGGTCATGCTCTCAATGAACACGTCCACCTCATCGCGGGGCTTGCCGCTGGCCTGCCCTTCCGGGCCATAAATTAGCGTGGCCTGTGTATCGTTCGCCATGATGCTGGTCAACACCGGCTCAATGTCCGTCTGGTACAGGTTGACCTTGTAGGCCAGCGTCAGCGACATGCTGTAGGACTTCAGGCCCGGACGCATCAGCGACCATTCCACACCTGAACCATGCGTCACGTCTACCATGTTGATGCTTACCTCGCGCGAGGTTTCCGCCGTGAAGTATGCGCTGATGTCCGTGCCGCCCAGCGACAGGAACACGTCATTGCTGTTCAATACCGGGTTCATATGTCCCTCTCCATCATAAATACATATTGGTGCCCATCGTTATAGATCGGCTTTGCGCCCTGATAGGTCTCTGTCAGGTGAATCACCCGATCCTGTGTGACGGCCGTGATGTTCCAGCCGTTCGTCACGGTCAAGCCGCCGCCCTCAAGCGTGCCCTGTGAGCGCAGCAGCGTTTCTATCTCCGCAGCCCCGGCAAAAGCCGCCGCCTGTGTATCCGCAACCGCTTTCACCGTGATGACTAATCGGGCGTTCTGAGCGTCCTGTGTGAACAGGAGTTCCCCGCCGCCCGCGTAGATAAACACCACGTAGGGCCGTGGGGTATCCGCCGGAGCCATGTCCGCGTACACGTCACCCCACTGCGTGCCTGTGCGCAGCCGGTTAAACAGCGCCGTGTGCAGCGCGGCCAGCGCGGTCATGAGAACAGGTGCTTCTTTGCATCATTTGCCAGATTCAACCGCTGGCGTTCGAACTCCGGGCGCATAAACGGACGTGCCGCAATGCGGGTCGTCCCGTCTTCCAGTGCAATCCCGTACTCCACGCCATCGCGTATTTCGTAGTGCAGCCGTCCGACCTTTTCCATGCGGATGCTGTTTATGAGCGCCCCCATGTCTGGCCGGGGTGCGTTGCCGGGTGAACTGGCTGTGTGCGTGCGCCCCTCACCGCGTGAATACGTTGCACCACTGGCGGGGGAATCGAGCATACTCTGCTTGATATTGCCTTCCATCGTCAGCGCAACGCCGCGTAGCCATGCGTCGGTTTTCGACGGCTGCGAGCGTATCATCTGCTCTAGCTTGCGTTTATCCAGCCGGGATGCACTAGCCATTGTCTCTCACCACCAGTGCCATCGTCATCACATCATCAGTCAATGCCTGTTCCACACGCACAACCAGATACCGGACATCGCCTACCGTAATGCGGTAATCCGCGCCCACATCAGTTCCCCACGGCAACGCGACTTTGTACTCTTCCTCGAGCACTTCCCGCTCACCGCTGCGCTGTGCGCCGCTGCTGTTGCTCTCACCACCCTGAATCAATCGACAGTTCACGCCGTCGGCTACCACTTCCCACGAATGCGAACTCGCACCATATTGATCCTGCGCCGTGGCTTCGCGTTCAATCGTGCAGGTGTCCGTGAGGCTCTTTGCCAGCAGATTGCGGAACCGGGTTAGCGAGTTAGAACTGAACATCTACCGACCTATCTCTGTATGCGAGCCATCAGCATCGCTACGACTTTTATGAACCTCAGTGGCATCGGGGTACTTTTCTCCGAGCCACTTAGCGAGATCATAGGCTGCGCTGGAATCGGTCGTTGATATGATCCGGTCATCATTGAAATACACATCCCAGCTATATTCCCGGTTCACGTCGTATTGAATGACTGTGATTGTGTCAGACATTGTCACCTCCATAATCGCGCCGGGAGACACCCTGCACCCCACCGGAGATCAACCGCCGCCCCACACTGAACTCGCGCTCAAGTTCGCGCTTCAGGGTCTGGTAGTGCGCGAGTGCGTCACCCCGGTCAACACTGAGCCAGTCCAACTCCACACCGCTTTCCTTCGATAGCTTACCCAGAATCACGTTGATGCACGGCACCAGCGCACGCCGGTAATTGCCGTCATTCGTAGCAATCGCCATGCTGATTTCCGCATCAGACAACAGCCCCGGCGAAACGGTGTCCTCAATCAGGAACCGCACGCGGGTTAAGTCCGTGGGTGTGTCGGATGGTGTGTAGGTGAACGTCATCAGCAACGCTCTACAAGAATCGTGACGGTCACGGTCTCGCCGTCATTGCCACCGGCCACACTGACCGCCAGATACCCGTCAACCGGCACCCCGCGCACTACTTCACCGGAGACCTCAGAGCCGTCTGTGTTCAGATTCGCTGTTGTCACCGGGAAGTACCACCCATCCGTGGTATTGTTCGCCACAACAAGCACGGGTAAATCTGGATCGATTGCGGTAATGGTTACATCCGTTGTTGCCGCTTGCGATGCGGAGTAATCCAGATGCACGCCCACAACGCGGCCACTCACCGGGTAACTGCTCGAACCCGTACCTGTGGCGCTCCCGTCGGAACCTTCGGTTGTGATGGCAATGGGAGTTATCTTTTCCATCACAACACCTACGCGAACGTCACGTTAAGGTTGCTACCGGGAACCGGGTACCATGCGCCGTTGTATGCATACAGCGTCACACCGTCACCAATCGCCCCGCCGAACGTGCCAACATCTGCACCAGCACCAGCACCGCGCAGGCCACCGGCAACTGTCAGTGTGTGCGCGTTGGCTGTGTGGCTGTCAATCACCAGCACCTTGCCGTCATCATCCCCGGCTGTAGGTGCAGCCAGTGTCAATGCAGCAACCCCGGCCTTCGTAATCGCCACAATGCCGCTTTTGATAGTCACAGCACCGTCTTCGCTTGCGACCTCAACATCTTGCAGAAATGGCCCATTAACACCATTCGGGAAATTCGTCACCGTCATACCGGCCCTCTCGTTCAATCAGCAGAAAACATGTTGTGTGTCGTCAACAGGGGCATGGCGAACCATGCCCTCTGCGCACTAGCTCGGATTAGAGCCGACAATCTGACGGAAGTCCGACGCGCCATAGCTGTAACGCATGGTCGCTTTGTACTTGCGTACCTCGCGGTCGAAGTCATCCATTGCGGAGAACGTTACCGGGCGGCGGTCGTACCACTTCATGTAACGCTGAACCATCGTGCTATCGGCAACGAACCACTTGTTGCCCTTGATACGCGGGTGAATCAACAGATTCATATCAGCGCCCACGTTAAAGAAGTTCGTGGCGTTGTTGGCGCTTTCGGCTTCCCGGTCGCTCAACAGCAGTTCAACCGCTTTCTTGCGCTGGGCACGTCCCACAATCACCAGATTCGCCATCGCGTTCGTGAGTTCGCCAATGTCGTCCCCCAGTTCCTCAAGCTGCACCATTGCGGCATCAAGGTTAGCCGCTGTCAGTGCCTTAGCACCCACATAGTTGCTGACGGTTTCGGAGTCTGTCCGGCTGCGCGGGTGACTTGCACTGCACAGCGGCTGCCCGTCATAGATCGGAAAACCACTATCGAAAGCGTTATTCAGGAAGTCCGCTGCATCCTTTTCCATCTTGCGGCGCATCACCACAGCAAGGTCACTGGCGTTCTGAAAAATGCCGTCATATTGCAAATCTTCCAGATCTTCCAGGCGAATCTGAAAGCCCTGTGCAAACAGCGTATGACGATAGTCAATCTCATGGCCACGCTCTGCGGTATCGTAAGTCACCGTACCAGCACCACTGCGCAGGTCTTCGGGATCAGAGAACCCGCCCACACGCAGGTCAGTTTCTTTCGCCTTCTCGGACTGGATCACCCGAAACAAAGCACCCCGGTACTCGGGAAGGTCTTCGTAGTGCTGGTAAAACAGTTCGCTCAGGATCGGGTCAAGATCGGTAAGCTGTGTGAAGTTCTGTCCTAGCTGCATGGTTTAGCCTCCCATGTAATGGCTTGACGGGATGATACGCACACGGGTCGGAGCCGTGGCCGCGCTGGACTCAATCACAACCAGATCAGTTGCGCTGCTGGCCGCTACCCCATCCGCTGTGGCGTTCAGGTCAAGTGTTGCTCCCTCTGCGCGGGCGTTCGCGTCCGTCACTTCGTACACCGTTGTCGGGTCAACGTTCACCGTAACCACAGTCCCGGCCTCGTTGATTGCGAGAACAGCCCCGGCCAGCAGGGTATCCCCCGCCGCGCCCAGTGCTGCCTCACCGCTTTCGATGTTCACGATGTCACCGATAGCCGGTGATGTGTAGCCGCTGGCAACTGCAAAATCGCGCACGATGGGCGCGCAACCATGCAGGTTATATACAGGCGTAAATCCTGCCATGTGTCACCTCATTTTTTATTCTGACGTTCCGCCATTTTCTTGAGGTCGATTTTGAACCCGTGCCGCTGTGCCAGTGCTGCTGCCGCCTTATCCTTCTCGGACAGTTCCGGCTGCGCCCGACCATTACCCCCGGCCCCCGCGTCCAGATTCGGCGCAACAGGTTTCGTGAGCAAATGCGTGTTCTTATCCAGATACGCGGCCACGTCTTCCGGCGTGCCGTCCGGGATCAGGCTGCGCATGTGCTCCGGTATCGCAGCAATACGCTGTGTGTTGCTGGCCGCGATACGCTCTGCGCGGGTTTTTGCAAGCGCCTCATATTGGCGTAAGGATTGCAGTTCCGCTTCCATCTCCTGTAAGCGTTCCTGCTCTGTCAGCCGCTTCTGGCGGTCAGCCTCTAGCTGCGTCATGCGCTCTGCCAGTTCTTTGTTTTGCGTGCGACGTTTTGCCGCCTCATTGCGCAGGCTGCGGATTTCATCCTGTGCCCACGCGGGTAACGCAGAAAAACCGCTATCGCTGTTATCCTCGCCCCCGGAATCCTGTTCCGGCTGTGGCGGGGCGTTCTCTGCGTTGTCGTCTGGTGTTCCGTTATCGTCTGGCATCCAGCCCTGTCCTGTGTGTTGATACACGTTTACACCGCTACCCTATCGCAGTTCACCATCACTAACGCGCATTCTGCGGAGTAATTTTCCTGTGCAGTAATTTACGTGCCTGATGGTTCGCGTCCGCTTCCGCAGCAGATTTCGCCGCAAACCACGGGCTGTAGTGCGTGTGCGAGTACATGCCGTGCCGGTATAACGTCCCCTGCCAGCGGAACTGGTTACCGTCCCGTTCGATGTAAACGGCGAGGCTCATCCCACGCCAGCGCACATAGCTGTGATAGTTGAACTCATGCCGTCGGGTCTCATACGAAAATTCAGCGGCCATGTCAGCCCTCCAGCGTATCGGCTAAGTAGCTTTCAATATCCTCTGCCGGTAGCATCATCACCGGTCGATCTTCCGGCGGCTCTATCATCAGATTCTCCACGGCATACTGACTGCCGTCCTCCAGAATGCCAATAATCACCCCGAACCATCCCGGCGCAGGGTACTCACTGAAGACCATCCGCCCATCTAAATCACTATCCAGCCAGTTCATCGAACCCCCCTGCGTCTGTCGCGTGCCTGTTGTTGCATCTCTGCGAGTGCTGGCCCCTCAAGATAATCGCCACGGCCCATTTGCCGGTCAAAGTCATCTTTCATCCGTCGATACTCCGCGCTGTCGCGGCGAACACCGCTGCGCCGATCCCGTGCGCGAGCCATTTCGTTTAAGAACGTCCCGGCCTCGCCCACTTCCTCAAACGTCATATCAAGGTATTCGCCACTACGCGCCCGGTTCAGCCTGCGCTGCTGCGCGTCCGTGAGCCGCAACCCGCTGACCTCTGCGAGTTTCAACAGCGCCTCTGCGCGGCGGGCCTCATCTGCGTTAATCACCCCGTCTGCTTCCTCAAGCGATAACGAGATGTCGTAACTGTCTTGCAGGTAACTCTGCATAATCGTGCGCAGGGCGTCCCGGCTTTCGTAGGATGACCGTGATTCACGCACATAGCGTTTCACGTACTCGCGCAGCACAGCGTTATCAATGCTCACCTCGCCATCAGCACCAAAGCCCAGCGCCCCGGTGCGCCACATATCCGCCGCCCGCAGGCCGTCATCCAGCACAAATGCTGTCAGGCTGGCCCGGTCGTTAATCCCGTTGAAGGCGTTGCGGTCGTCAGCGCGATAACCCTCGCCAGTGACAATCTGGCCGGGTGAGTTGCCGCCGCGTGGCCCCCGCCTGCGTGGTGGGCTGGCCCCGCCCAGCGCATTTCGCAGCGATCCCTCGCGCACCATCTCCCCGAACACGCTGTCTTCGTAGCGCACTACGAAGTCCTGCAACGTGGCCCGACCACTGTTCAGCGCTTCCAGTTTCCCCGGCGAGCGTCGGAACGCCGCCATGTTCTGTTTTTCTGCTGGCGAGAGATTGTTAAACCACTGCTCACCCGTCTGGATGTTCCGCCGCCGTCCGCGCACAATCGGAATGGACGTACAGCGGCCCTGATGGTGATCTACTACGACCTCGCCCACGGGTAACCTGGTACCGTGCAGGGCAATGCACGCCAGACATGTTCTGTTATCCAGCACCCCTACCCTGATCTGGCCTTCGAGGATGTCCGCGTTGGCCTGCTGATGAATGGCTGCGCCACGCCGGTACGATTGCAGGTACAGCGTCCGCATCAGATTATTGGCCTGAGCCGGTGCCAGCCCCTGCGTAACCCGCCGGATTTCCCGCGCGGCACGCTCTGGACTCCACCCGGATACAATCCCGCGTATCGCCTGATTCCGCACGGTACCCACAATGAGGCCGGGGAACCGTGCCAGCTCTGCATCCCACTGAAACGACCCCACGTAGCCAATGAGCGCGTTGACCGCCTCAGCGTCGGGTGTGTTCCACTGAATACCGATGCTGACAAGCTGTGCATTACTCAGCCCCGGCAGGGCGAGTTCCCGCGTAAGTCGTTCACTGGCGACCGCTGCGCGTGCCTGCAAATCACTGGACTGACGACGCATCGCGGTAGCCGCCTCGCGCAACTCGCTTTCGAGATCGCCCAACAGGGCCACCAGTACCGGGTTATCGGGCTGCAAGCGTTCGCCCTCAAGCGTCAATCGCACAACTTCATTGTCGAGTTCGCCCAGCCGCCGCGCCACACGCCCCCCGGAGACGGAACGCGAGAGCGCGTCAATCAGCGTGCGTGTGGCTGTGTCATAGCCCCGGTCAAGCAGGTCATCTACCAGCCGGTTCAGCGTGTTGGCATTGGTGACCAATTACTGCACCTGCGAACCCGTCGCTTTGATGCTCAGGTCAATGCCGCCGTCAGCGTTGCCCACGCCAATCAGCGTGACAAAATTGGTAGCAACCAGATCGGCTACCGGGACAATCTCGCCCGCAGCGCCCAGCACGTACACGACGCCCTCTGTAGCCCCCACGCCGTCAATTGTGCCGTCTATCTGCACGAGAACCGGCTGACCATCCCCCACGCCTTGCAGGATGATGCCCACAACAGCGGCCAGTGTTGCCGACGTATTCGCCGCCGGTTTGAGTTCAAAACTGTCCGTGCTATCGGCATATGCCGGGACGCCCGCCGTCAGTGTTGTGCCGCCTGTGCGCTGCACATTAATTGCGCCGGTACCCGGTAGAACATTTGCTGCTGTGATAGAAAGTGCTGCCATAGGAAAGCCCTCCACATGTATGCATACAGTCGGGTGTATCCTAAACGGTTACACAACCTGTAACGCGCAACCTGTAAAGAATCTTTACAGGTTCATAGAAGCACTTTTCTGTAGGGTGATGGCGGTCAGTTCAGCGAGGGGTCAGGGGTGCCGTTCACGACGCCCCCGGTGTTGAAGTTCTCGAAGCCGGGGAGGTTGCCGCCCAGCAACGCGATAGCTGACTGTTCCTGCTCGCGCTTTTCTTCCAGCAGGACTTCGATTTTCGCCTCATCGTAATCCAGCACCGTTCCCATGATCCTGAGAAACTCATGCTCATACCCGGCGTCGCGCATGAGTGCCGCATGTTCGCGCACAAGCTGGCCGTCACGGGGGCGGGCATCCTTCCACCGAGCATCCCAGCGCACGCCATCCGCAATCGCGTTGCCGCTGGTAAACGTGTTATGCACCGCTGCTGCGAGATCCATGCAGTCCTCCCACGCATTCCCGAACCGCACCTGCGCCCGTTCCGTCTGACTCACTGCGCTCTCTTTGCGTTCCTTCAGACTTTCGCCGCTGGCCGTGTCCCCGCCAGATAGCCCCGGCAGAGGGGTGCTGGTAATCGTGCCCATCTGGTCAATCAGGAAATTCGCCCCGTCCATAAACGGGATGATCTCTGCACTTTCAAGCAGGTAGGCATCAGCAACATCGTCTTTACCCAGACCGTCCTCACCAATCACCAGCCAGTCACCGGGCGAGAGCTTTGCCGGTGGCGGAAAGCCCTTCGCAATTCTGATACCAAATGCGGACAATTCAGAGGTCATAATCATAGACACCAGCGTGCGGTTCAGGGCGTCCTGCAAGCTGATGACCTGCTCAAGGTGCGACATGCCGAACCGCTTGCGGTTTTTGCGGCGGCTCTTGTGCTTGAAGTGGACGACCGGCACCCGGCCCACCTGCCAGGGCATTTCCTCCAGCAACTGGAGCGTGCCCACCGGTTCCTGCTCATCGTCAATCGGTTCGCTTTCAATCGCATATTTCATCACCCGGTCACGGTAGTAGACGTTTACCCGTGTGCGCTTCGCCTCCAGCCACACCTTCACCGCCGCGTCCAGTTCGGCCCCGGCATAGTCGTAAACGCCAATCATGCCTTCCACGCCGTCCCACGCGGGTTCATAGGTCAATTTCACCTGCTGGCTTTCCTCGTCATAGCTGACGAGCACGTAGCTATCACCATCGCAAATCGTCGCCTCATGCACATCAATTTGCAGCGCATCGAAACGGTTCGCCGCACGCAGGTCGTCCGCCCACTGTGTAGCCGCCTCGTTGTCAGCGCCGATCCCGCGCACAGCCAGCCGGTTCACCAGCCCGTCCACGATGAGTTCGCAGTAGTTGTTACGGAACCCGGTCTGTGTACGCAGCATGTCTTTCATCTGCTGCGACAGCTCTACCCGGTGATCGCCCTCGTAGTAGCGTTTCGCCAGTGCCCTTGCCTCGCCCCGGTCGCGGGTATCCTGCGCCCACTGGTAGCGGACTAGGCGCGCCTCGCGTAACATGGTTTCAAGCTGCTCTAACATCATGCACCCCTTTATGCGTACCGCTGCGAACTTGCGCGGATCGGTTTCCGTTGCTCATCAACCGCCATGACCGCGTAGCGCATGGCATCCATTGTGTGGTCATTGGCTTTCACTGGCGCGTCTTTAATCCCGTGGACGTTCTCCGCCCACTGGTACTGGTCGAACTCCGATAACGTATGCGGACATCGACTATGCACCACCAGCCGGGGGAGGTCGCGCTTATCCACCTGCACCAGCCGGTTCTGCACCCGCTGGATACCGGGCAACACCCGGTTGTCTGCCGGTTCCGCTTTCAACCCGGCCTCGGTAAACTGGCGGATGTAATCCGGCTCACTCGGGTCACACACAAAGCGCTCAATACGCCACATATCACGGAGCTGCTGCGCCACATCAACCCACGTTTCCACGCGCTGTTGCGTCTTCACGCGCTCGTCAACCAGCCACATACGTCCGTCCCCGTCCACACCGAACACCAGTATGACACCGGGATTGGCGTAGCCCCAGTCCACCCCGGCCACAACCCGCGCAAAGCCATCCGGGTGACTCTGCACCACATGGCTATCATGCCCGAACTCGCCGTAAATCAGCCCCTCAAATGCCACGAACTCACCGTCAAGTTCCTGCCGGGCAAAGTCGCCTTTATAGGTTTGCTTCCATGTATCCTTGAGTTCGTCAGTGAGCGTTGAATTATCATCAGTGCGTACCCGCCACCATTGATAACCTTCACCGGCGTCTCGAACGAACGATTGCCATACCCAGTTGCGTCCTTTTGGCGTGGTTGTGACCCACTCATAACCCAGTTCCCCGAACTGGCGCAGGCGACCCAGCATCAGCAGGCGAGATTTTGCCGGACTCAGTGCGGCTTCGTCGCCCATCCACCAGGTAATGGACGGCCCTCGCAAGCGTTCCGGGTTCTGCGTGCTACGAAAGAGGATTTCACTACCGTTCGGCAGAGTCAGATGATATTGCTTGTAGTGCTTATCGAGGTTGAACCCCGGCACATGCTCAATACACACGTCCTGGAAGGCCCGAATGGTCGCATCTTCCAGCATGGTATAGGTAGGAGCCGTGACCACACCGAGATTAGGTATTTGAACCTGTTTGTTGCCGATCCACCCCATTGCGGCGCGTACACCGCGCATGGCCCCGCCAATGCTTTTGCCAGAGCCAATACCACCAATGAAAGCTAGATGATGCTCATTGGCGTAAATAAATGCCTGCTGCTTATCGTTAGCATACTGATGGTATTGCACCGCACCTGACAAAAGGCGTGCCGCAAGCCGCTGGGCCAGCAACCGCGATAAGTCCGCAGAAGATGTTTTAGATGTGGTCATTCACAATTGCCCTGACCACATCGGGGTTATCTCGCAGTACCTCAACCAGCCGAATTGACAGCGCATTGATGTGTTGCTCATCGTGCTCCATTATTCCGCAATGAGCTAACATTGCGTGCATCAACTCATGAACGAATGTTGCTGTCAGATGTGGCTCTGGCAGGCTTTCTTTAATCCGTATTTCCAGCGCCTCATGGTCACACTCGCCCCATGTGCCATCGCTGTCAAAACTCTCAACACCTTTCACTGTCCATGAAAAATGACCGATCTTTACATGTCCGGGGATAAATGTCCGTTTAGTTTCCATCAGCAATAACCCCTCTCGCCGCATCCGTAATCGTCACCCGGTACCACACAAGGCCCGGTTGCGCCCGGTCGTACTCAAGGCACAACCACACGCCACAGTACCCGTCCGCGTTGATGAGCGGCAACCCGATCATCTCGCGTACCTGCAACTCATAGTACAGGAACCGCCAATCCGTGATGTTCGCCAGTGTGCCGTCACCCCACTGCGGGTAGACATGGAACAGCGCTAGCTCGCTGGTTGTGCCAAAATCCAGCCCCACAGTGTCAATTTTCGCCAGCATCGCTACCGCCGCGTCACTGATAACCGGCTGATCCTCTGCACTGGCAGCACTGGTGAACAAGGCTGCGCACAGGAGTGCAATCAGCGGCCTAATCATCGTTAACCTCTGCCATGACCTTGAGGGCTTCCTGCTTGATGATCTCGTTGAACATCGCAGAGGCGTCCGCCACTGGCACGCCCAGTTGCTCAAGAATTTTCATGGTTGCATCGTCAAGCTGGATACTGCCCACAGCGACTTCCTGTTTGCTTGACCAGCGGGTACCACCCGGCATGTGGGTGAGGACAAACTGACTCAGCCCCAACTCGCCTTTGTAAACCGCCGCTGCGATGTTATCGAATGCAACATCGCGCAGGTTCTGCCGACTCTCGTCAAGCACGCCCGTCAGCCCATATGCTCGAATTCGGCTTAAAACAGTGTCCCTCTTGACGCCCATTTCTCGCATGATGCTCGATACAACGCCGCCATGTTTGCGAATGAGCTGCTCAAGGGCGTTTCGTCTCGCCGCAGTCAATCGCTCTTTGTCGGGATCGTGCTTCTTGAGGTAGTTGTAAATCGTCGCTTCCGTCTTGCCGAACAACTCAGCCAGTGCGGATACATCCCCGTCGCACTCGTCAATGGCTTGCAGAAACCTTTTTTTAGTAACACTGGGCATACGTCCCCCAGAATAGTCAATTAGCACGCATTTCGCACTTTATCGTCTGATAACTATACGAATCACAGCTAAACGTACACACAATGTCGGGGAACAACGCGCAGGGGAAATGAAAAAAGCACTGATTATGTAGAAAACCATGTGCTTTTTAAAAGGAAAAGCGTCACTTTCAGTAATTTATATCTCATTTAGGGTGATAGCACATCTCTAATGGTCATCCCCCACACACTGTTTCGCAGGGAATACCATCACTATCCCTATCAAGACTTCGATTTCCTGCTGCAAGACATGCATACGCTTGGGAGCACGTCAGAGCTGAACAGTTTGCACTGATGGACGGGCATGAAGATGTTGCACTGCCACTACTTGAACTTGAAGAACTTGATGGTACAGATACATTCGATGAAGGACGAGTGGTTGTTAGAAGTATATTGTGAATCCAGCCCTCATCACCGTCATATTGCACTTTATACCACAAATCACTATCTATCCATTCACCACCTTTTGCCTCACCTACGACGATTACAGGAACATTGCCAGCAAGTGTGATAATTGCTTCACAATCATCCGATACAGCCGGACAGCTTCGCAGATTAGCCTCACCTGTTGTATAAAAACGTCGTGATTGATTGTAAGTCACCTCTTCTCTGATAATAGCAGTAGGGGCAGGACTTGTTATTGTGAAAGTAGCAGTGAACTGAGGGGTGTTTGTAGAAAGAGCCTGTGCTGTGGCCGTTTCATTACCAAACGCACGTGTCAGTTCAGCGGAAACCGTTTCAAATGCCGAAGTTTGCTCTGCGGCTACTGTCAACGTCTGGGCCTGTGCCGCCTGTGTTTCGGCATCGAAAGCCGCAGCTATAGCCTGAGCCGTGGCCGTTTCTGGTAGTGGGGTGGGCAGGGGTTCCGGGTCAGGGAGCGTAAGCGCCCACACGCAACACCCGGAGATGACTAACAGGATTGCACCGGCAAGAAAACCCCGCAGTCGGTTCGGTTTCTTCTCTGGCACTGGCGCGATCTCGTCCAGCCGCACCAGCCACTTACGCGCCTGTGGGTGATTGATCTTTTCCAATACCTTACGCGCTTCCGGGTACTTCTTTGCCTTTAACAGTTTCTGTGCTTTTTGGAGCTGGCGCTTCTGGTTCTCTGTGGTCATGGCAAAAAAAATCACCTGCTACGATGATAGACAGAGGAAAATATAACACCTACAATTTTACGTTGCCACTAGGACGCAGCAGGAATATCAATTGACCAGCTCACCCGCGCACTCAACAGACTCTTGCGGAGGTCTTGCGGCTTGCCCACATAGCCGCGTGTGGTTTCAATGCTTTCGTGTCGCAGCAGAGCGCGGATTTCTTCATAGTCCATGCCGTTCACATACCCGATATACGCCGCTGTTCTGCGCATATCGTGCGGACTGATGCACATCCCGGTGACTTCCTCTGCTCGAGCACCCACCGCGTGCTTGAGACCACACGAACACAGACCCCGCTGTGGCGTGAATCCCCGCACCCCGATTTTGCAGTAGTTATCACCTCGCTGCATGGACTGGAAGATAGGCGTATCATCAGTAATCCGACGTGCGTCGTTGTCATCAAGCCCTGCGTTGTACGCCTCCACCCAGTGCAGGATAAGTTTATAACCGGCCTCATCTAGCGGAACCGGCTGCAACTTATTGCGTTTCCCACGCACTACAATCTCAAGCGTGTTCGCCCCCTGTTTGATGTTTGCCAGCGTCAACCGGCGTATCTCTGCATTGCGCAGCGCAGAGTTAAAGCCCAGATACAACAGCGCAAGGTCTCGTTTCGCCTTAAGGCTATGCTGTGCCTGTTTACTCAACTCCACAAAAATGCTATCAACCTGCGCCGCCGTCAGTCGGTTGCCATGCTGGTACAGTGCGGGTGTATCCCCGTGGCTCTCTGTCTTTGCTACTTTTTCCTCGAGTGCCATTGCCATCAAGTCTTTGCAATCGGCCACAATTTGCCGTCCGTCACCGCTAACGGGTATCATTTGCCGCCGCAGAAACTTCACATACAACCGCACTGGCGCAAGATAGCGGTCTACCGTAGCTTTCTTCAGCCCCCGCCCCCGCTTCAGGTGGGCAATGTACCCGCGCAGCAGCCCCGGCGAGGGCATACGGTGAACCGGGTAATGCTGTGCCAGTTCATAAACTGTCATCTTGAGCAGAGCATCCCGCTCCAGTTTTGGCCCTGCCCAGTTGATAAAGTAGCGCAGGTCACGTTCATAGTTATTCCGCGTGTGTTTCTCTGAGTTCTGGTCGCTGCCCAGATCGGCAAGGTGCAGGTCAAGCTGCGCCACAGCCCCCGGAATATCAAACAGCCGGTGCCAGTATGAATCATACTGCGCCTGTTTGCTGGCTGGCGTGGAATCGAGTACAATGTTGCCCGTGGAACGGGGCATCTGAATGATTTCAGTCATGATAGATAACCTCTTTTCTGCATAGTGAAATACTCACCGCTCAACCCGCGCCTGCCGACCAAAGCCGCGCGGGTTTTGCGTTTAATCTAGAAATGGATGTTTGCTAATCTCAACGGTGCGGTTCATCTTCGAGCACGCGCCATTACGACACGTAGCAATGTAGAAACCACCCTCATCAACCCACACACCGTTTTCGGTGCGACGTTCACACGGTTGATACTGAACATCAAGCGCATGTGTTGCGCAATGTGTGCAGAACACGCCCGTTGCAGGCTTTTTGCATGTACGCTCTGCCATGACTATCCCCGCGCCGAAAACATGCTGTTGATATGACGTTCCCGCGCTTCACGCTCGCGGGCTTCTTCTTCTGTCTCATCCGGGTATGCCAGCACCAGATCAAACAGCGTTCCGGGCGCACCACTCGGGTTAGGACATTCCAATCTTGTTACACGGCTCAAGAACAACTCGCCGCTACTGAACATCGCCACCTGTTGCGGCTTTGCTGGCTTTTTGCACGGAGACTTATCCGGCATATCGTCAAAAAGTGCTAACTGTTTCATGGTATTTACATTGCCTATTTGACTAACTACATAGTCATTATAAAGCATTCTGCTGAGTTGTGTCAAGCATTTTGGGCAACAAGTTAGTCAATTAGGTTGACCTATATTTATTTGCGTGGTATTTTGACTGAAAGAGGAGGCTTTATGGCAAGACACGTTATACAGAATCGCCTCCGAGAACTTATGGCCGCAAAAGGTCGCAGGGAAAATCGCACAATCACACAAAGTGCAGTGTCTAAAGAAACTGGGTTAGCACGTCATACTGTTGATCGTTGGGCACGAAACGAAGTGGTGCGAATGGATGATACGACACTGATTGCACTCTGCGTATACTTTGGCTGTCAACCAGGCGATTTACTTATCATGGTAGAACAAGAGGAAAGTGGGGAAATCGCCCCTGAATACAAAACACCAGCACTGGTTGCTCACTAAGCCCTGAGTGCTGGTGTCTACCCGGCAGCTTAAAAACCGAATAGAGGATGCACATTGAATCGCTCCCAATGTGTAACCTCAACACGGCTCAAAATGCCAGATTTTGAGGGTGGATGACCGGTTTCGAACCGGCAACCTTCTGAACCACGGCCAAGTTTTGACACCCAAACGGAACCACTACACTAGCCGGTTTTGCCATCTGGAAAACGAGAAATTTTCTTCTCTGCATCCGGGTCTGGCAGACTCACACTCTGTGCAGCTTCCCATGCAGATTCATCGTCTTTAGGGGCATAGTAGGCCAGCACAACTGCCTCAGTATTGCCCAGAGCTGTTGCCACGAAGTTAGGCGGGACTTTCGCATCAAGCATACGATGTGCTAACCCATGCCGAAAAGCGTGTATAGAACGCCGACGGACGCCTATTTCATCACACGCCCGCCCGACAATCTGACTCATGCTATCATCTGCCATTGGATTTGAGTTGTCACGGGTGCTCCATAAGTAGAACCCACCCGGTTTCTTTTCCAGCCATTCAGCAAGAACACGCGCAGTGTAGTCACCGAACTTTACCACGCGGCGAGCAGGCCCAGTTCGGCTTTTGCTATCTGTGATTACAACCGTTTGCGCTGCTAAATCAATATGCTCCACCATGATAGCGCCCAAGCTGTTACGCCTGACGCCCACATCATGACAGAACAGAAACAGAGCCAGGTCTCGCAGTCGCCGTCGTCGAACACCCTTGGCATTCGGCATTTCACCCTCGGCATAGCGAACAAGCAATGCAACATCGTCATCAGAAAATGCTTTGTCACGGGTATGTGAGCGTGTCTCCGGGGGGATCTCAAGAATATCTGAGGCATTCTTTTCAATAAGGCCATTTTTCTCGCACCAGTTGAAAAAGATGCGAATGGCTTTGAGTTTAATCCTGCGCGTATTGTTAGCGTATGGCCCTTTTCCACCGTTGCAATCATCGCAGTTAATCTTCTCGCCTGCATAGCGCAGCAGGTCAAACTGTGTAACCTCTGTTACCAGCTTGGCTGGCCCCACCCACTCAATAAACGGCATCAAATCTCGCTTCACACTGCGCAGAGTAGATGACTTGAATTTTCCGAGGTAGGCCGCTGCTACCACACTTAACTTTTCTGACATTATTAACCCCTACTTAAACAACTTAAATTGATATTAAAGCAGGATGGGGTAATTGTGACAGAAATTTAACCAATCAAACTATACCCCACCCCGCTTTTTTACAACAGGTTTACCCCCCCCCTCTCAACAATATGTCGTAATTAAGAAACCGTTTACACCGGCAAAGGCCACACGCGGGGTTCGAGTCCCTCACCCGGTATCCGGGCGCACGTCGCCCGATGTTTCAAATGCCAGAGTTCAATCAGGAGAAAACCACTTATGAACAATCAACCCGTCAACGAGTTGACGCCTACGCAGGTATTCAGCACGCTGACCCGCCAGAACGCAGAGGCCAACGAGAACACCCGTAAGGCACTCGAAGAAATCGCCACTGAGCGCAAGCGCTTTGTGGACGCCCACACCGAAACAATGGACGTGCATCGCAAGTATATTGACCTGCTTGACCGCCACATTGCACAGAGCAAAGTCCTGATGCTGGATGTGCTGGCGCAGGTCAAGGCACTGGCTGCGCCGGAACCCGCCGCCCCTACTGTGTACGAGTACATGCCACCACAGAAAAACATTGACGAAGCCGAGAAAACGAAATTGGAAGCGGCTGGCTGGATCATGTACCGCGAAGAAGGGCACCCTGTGAAAGAAGAAGGGATGTGGGATGTGATGCTGTTCACGTATTACCGCCGCTCGCTGCTGAACCCCACTGCCCCGGACACGGACGACGCGAGCGCAGAGGCTGACCTGTCGCTGTTCGAAGATGCACTGCCAGACAACGGCAACGATGACGCCCCCACTGAAGTACCCGCACCGGCCACCCCCGATGACGAACCAACCACCCCACCACAGCCGGACACGTTGCCGGAACTGGTGCCACCGAGCGAGGCCCCGACGCAACCGAGTCCGACCACCCCGGAACCGGAGAAGGTGCCCGCGCAAACAGCCGACATGGAGCAGTTCAAGAAACTGAACGGTGCTGTGCTTAACTCAGGCTGCATGAAGGAAATCACCGTTTCTGATGCATTCGTAGAGCAGGACAGCGGGCGCGTGTACAAGCGCGTGGAACCGCACGCATCCCCGGAACTGTTGGGCATACTCGGCTATCAGCCCGTTCATCACGTCCGGCTCAACAACGACTACCCCAACGAGTACCTTGTAACGTTCGGCCTCACCAGAGATGTTGAGAGCATGGAAGGCCACGAAACGCTTTACCTGCTGGACGAGTCAGAGCGCAGCCCCGTCAACACCACGAACCCGGCTACCCCGGACGTACCCGACTGGAACAAAGTCAAAGCATGGGCAACGTTCATGGGCGGTGTCAGAATGAGCGAAACCGAAACCCCACCGGCAACACCTGAGCCGAAGCTGCTAACCCACAAACTCGCCGTCAAGCAGGATGACCGCTACGTCTTTGAGGATATGGCGAACATCGCAGAAGTCGCCCGCTTGAGCACGGCAGGACGGCTGACACATGGGTAAGCACCTCAAAGAACTCGTGCTCCAGCTTCCTGTGGAACTCGTGGGTAAGCATCAGGATGAGCGTGCCCGCATTGTCGCGGCAACCGGCGATCTGCTGGACAAGCTGCGTCTCCTCGTGGGCACCGGTGAGGCAGGGGAAGACGCCATCCGGGAGTATATGGACATGCGCCTTTACCTGCTGGAGCAGATGGACATGACGGCTGGAGCCGAAGCAGAAGCCCATGTGCTGCGCAGTCAGCTCTCCGAAGTCACGGAAAGCCACAATGAACTGGTGGACGCCATCAAGAATGCGGACACCTCACACGACCTGCTGAACGATTACAAAGACGACATCCACGAAGCCATTGGTATGTGGTTTGAGTTTGATCTGCTGAATCAGATTGCGGATGTCAGCGACAGTGACCGGGAGTTCGCCGCAGAGCTGCGGGACGCCATGACGGGCGGCTACATCGCACCCGAAAGACGCAAGCCGGTTGCCCAGAAACTCATGCGTATCGCTGCACAGGTCGCCAATAGCATCCCGGAGGACGAGTAGCCATGAATCGCAAACCGATTATCGTCGCGTGGGCATACCTGATGATGACAGTCACAGGCTGGCAGCGCGGCCTCGTGCCCGCCAGAGATGTGATTAACACACATCAGACGTATCAGGACGCCTGCCGTGAGGCATCGGAAGGGCACTTTGAGCTGACCGTCTGCATCTATGCAGAAGACATCATCCCGGAAACCTACCCCTTTGTGCCGGTATGCGGGCAGGATTTCGTTGTTGGCGCACAGCAGCAGTTCATCATGGCAGCAGGCGTGAATGAGAATAATCCGTGCGATACCTGCGGCAGCATGATCGCCAACAGGCCATGTAACGGCAGCGGCTTCTATGATCTGGATGTACCCGTAGGCCACCCGGAGTTTAGCAAGGTCTATCGTTGCCCCAACAACCCGGCAGACGAGGCACAGAACTGATGCTGAACGAGACGATTGCACCGGAGCGTGTGGCACTGGTCAAAGCCTTCAAGGGCTGCCAGGACGGATACGACCGATTGATGGCAGGGCATGATGTCCGCGCCAGCCTGATTCATGACTGCTATATGGACTACGTGGCAGAGGCAAAGACGGTTGGTGAGGGGTATTTCAGCTATTACTCCGTCGTGATAGGCCACGGCGTCCCGGCTGATTACCCGGAGATTCCGATTGAGCCGCACGCGCTCCCGCAACTTGATGACGGTACCTACTACCTGTCTACCGAACCGCCAACTGGCGAATAGAACGGCGGTGCGGACACCCCTGCCCCACGATGGTTACGGGATGCCCGCCGCCACAAATGAAAACCGTGACTGTCTCAGTGTACCCGACTGCGGCAGTCACACCAAACGAAAAGGGAAACTCTAACATGAAAACTATCACTCTGTTGAACTCTAAAGGCGGCGTGGGCAAATCCACACTGGCCGTTAGCATTGCCGCCGGTCTCGCAATGGCCGGTCACAAAGTCATCCTGATGGATGCAGACATGCAGGGCAACGCCACCAGCGCACTCGGCGTTGAAAACCAGCCACATATCTACAACCTGCTGGTGCGCCCGAACGAAACTGAATGGCGCGATGTGCTGACGCCCATCCCGACAGAGCGCTACTCACCCATTGACACGAACGGGGTGCTGTTCGTGTGTGCGTCCAATGCCGAGACGCGCAGCATCGCTAACAACACCGGCAACGCTGACGTACTCGCAGAACGCCTCGCGGAAATCGAAGATGCGATTGACTATGTGGTGTTCGACACCAGCCCGCAGGCTGACCTGATGCACGCCTTGATATACGGGTGTACGGATTACATCCTGATTCCTACTGAACTGGAGCAGGACAGCATTATTGGCGTCACAAAGTCCCTGATTCGCGCCAACAACATCCGCAGGGCCGCTGCGCAGCAGGGGCAACAGGTATGCCAGATACTGGGCATCATTCCCAACATGATGCGTGCGAACACCGTGCTGCACACTCAAACGCACGACAAAATGAAATACGAATACGGTAGCCTTGTGTGGGATGCTCTACCGAATCACATCGTTGTACCGGAAGCCCGCCTGCACCGCACGACTGTGTACAACTACGCGCCCACCAGCAAAGTTGCGGGCATCATGCACGACATGATGGCACGCCTTTTTACCACCCTCGAAACCGTAACGGAGTAACGCTATGGCGAAGAAATCGTTTGGTAACGCACTGGACGGCGTGGATCACGTCATCCACAACGGCGCTGACGACGCCGAAGCACAGGAGCTGCTGGCCGGGATGCGCTTTGGTCGCAAGCGCAGCACCGGCAACGCCATCACCCCACTGGGCGATGGTGCCATGACACTTGGCGGCTGGCAGATGACAAAGACAGGGCTGATTGCCCCGGAGAACATCAGCGAGACGGATTACGCCGGGTTCGGACGGGCACTGCTGCAACTGGACACCAGTATGCAGTGGCTGTTGGGGGACTACATCGCCATTGGTGATGAGTACGAATACGGCGAAACGTACAAGCAGATTGCTGAGGAATTCGGCTACAGCATCAACACACTGTACGAGTATGTTCGGGTGTGCAAAGCCGTGGACTTCTCAATCCGGATTGAGAACTTGAGTTTCAAGCATCACCAGATTGTGGCAAGCATGGAGCCAGAACAGCAGTCGCAATGGCTGAATCATGCCGCTAACGAAGGGCTTTCCAGCAAAGCACTCCGGCAGGCCATCAAGCAGGCACAGCTACCGGCGTCCACCCCACCCCCGGCCCCGACTCCCCCACCGGCGCAGCCGCCCGCTGCACCCCTAGAAGACGAGCCACATACCACCAATGGCCTGATTGCAGGCAACATCGGGCACCACGCGGTGTACGGCATAGGGCAGGTGGAAGAAGTTATCCACCAGAACGCCGTGCTGGTGCGCTTTGAGGGCGACCGATTGGAGCGTGTGTCGGCTAAGGCATTTCAGTATGACGGCCCTGCAACAGAAGCCGCGCAGCAGATGGACGGCGGATTGTCATCGCGTATGGAACCCGAACTGTCCACCGAACCGTATGCCCATGCCATGGACACTGAGCGCAGCCGTCAGCGCCAGCAGTGGATTGCTTCCATTGAAAGCCTGCTGGCCGACTATGTTCATCACCCGGAGTACAACCCGGAGGCATATAGCTACCACGCCTACTCACTCAAAATCATCCAGGATGCTTCCCCGTCCATTCTGAGCAGCATACCTGCCAATGAACTCCCGCAACGCATGAACCACCTGCTGGACTTTGAGCACTGGATGACCAACCAGCGCAGTCAGTACGGCGGGAGCGAAGTGAACTTCTTGCTCAGTGAGCGCGACCGAATCGAGCGTGGATCATGATGAACCTGATCTACACCGGCATGAATGGTCACTCCTTTGTGATTATTTGCGGATTTAGCAACGAACCCCTCGTGGCTGTTGAGGGCAATGCCATTCTTGCGAATAACCCTCAGTGGCTCCATGACTTTGTTGAAGCTGGCACGATGGCAGTTCCGTGGGCACGCCTTGTTGCCAGGGTGCTTGAATTTTCCTGTTACGTGAATTACGAGGAGGGCATGAATACCCTCTACGAAATCAAACGAGGGCAGCCAGAGGTCATGGATCGATTCCTGTCTGAGTCTTCAAGGCTGCTTGAATATCAGGATGCACTTGAGGGCTTTGGTATTCCGTGGGAACAAATTACGAGATGCCGCAATGTGCTTTTGACGACAGAAATCCCTGAGCGGAAAAAGCGCAAACCGCAACCAGCAAGGGAGGGTTATGTCTACCTGCTCCAGTCAGACAGTGGTCACTGGAAAATTGGCCGTGCGCTTGACCCGGAAAACCGGCTTCAAACATTCACTGTCAAGCTCCCGTTTGAGGTTGAATACAAGCATCTGATTCCGTGCAAAGACTATATCGCCGCTGAAAAAGACCTGCATAAGCGGTATGCACACCGGCGAACCGATGGCGAATGGTTCGCTCTCACCGAAGAAGACGTTGCCGCAATTTGCAACATTGAGGCTATGTAGCCATGACAGCACAGACATCCAAATCCAGAGACGATTTCATTTTCTACCGCCCGGACTTCGAACGACTCACAGGCTGCGTCAAGTCCGCCCTGCTGCTGGAGCGGATTCGCTTCCTGTTCCTGAACGTCAAGGGCGGCAACGAGTTCTACAAGTTCGATGCCCCCTGTTCACACCCGAAATGCAACAAAAACGATACGTGGGCTGACGAACTGAATGCCAGCCGTCACCAGATCGGACGCCTGCGCCGGAAGATTGCCACTGAGGTGAAATCTGGCGACAGCAAAACTGACCTGATGCAGGTCGAAGACGAGCAGGGCAACCTGCACCCGGTCAATCGCATCGTGCTCTACTGGCGCGACAGCTATCGGAAAACCACCTACTGGCTCAACACAGAGCTGCTGAAGCGACACCTGAGTCGAATTGGTAGCCAGCTCCCGCAGGTCGGTGAGTCAGAATCGCACATAGCAGGTAGCAAAACCGCACATACCATGTCGCAGGATCGCGCATACCATGTTGCAGAATCGCACATAGCAGGTAGCAAAACCGCACATGCTATGTCGCAAGATCGCACATCTATAGATACAGAGAAGACAACAGAGAGTCCTTCAGAAAACACAGCAGAGAAACAACAACAAACACACATTGCTGGTGCTGGTGGTGTTGATTTATCCATGTCGGAAACAGGTGAATTCGTCCCTCAGGGCGAACCCCATGAACACATCAACCCGGAACCGCATGATGTGCCGCTCTCACCTCAAAAGCTGGCGTTAGCGAATGTCACCTGGCGAGGTGAGACGCTCAACATTCATGGTCTGACTGGTGATCCAGATCGCTACTCACCTGAGGATATTGAGTGGCTGATTGAATATGCACTGACATCCAGAACCATCAAAAAGCCAATCAGCTACATCGCAGACACGATCAACAAGGGTCGTCCCGTCCCGGCGAAACCAGAGCAAAAGCCCGACGCCTTCGCGGATTTCTTCAACACCGACGCCCCCACCGGCAACATCGTGGACGACATGGAGCGGGCGGTGTTCTCTGCACCAGAGCCGCCACGACCGCGCCACATGTCCGGCCCCGGGCGGTCATTCGACATCGCCTACAACCAGCTTGAAATCCAGTTCGACCGGGCCAGTTTTGACCAGTGGTTGAAGCACATGTACTTCGAGGACTACGACGAGCGTACCTGCACGTTCACAATCGCGGTCAAGAACTCGTATGCACTGGACATGCTCCAGCACCGGATGTACCGGAACGTCCAGCGTGTGCTGAGTGACGCGCATGGCGCTGATGTGCATATTGAGTTCGTGTTGTATGACCCGCGCCACCATCCAGCAGCTACCCCGGCGCTGGCAGGGGGTGGGGTATGAACCTGCCTGTTGTGTGGCAACCGGCCACGAACGAAATCTACAACTACGATGCGCTGACATTCACACGTCACCTGCCCGCGCAGAGTGTTCAGTGTGTCGTCACATCGCCGCCATACTTTGGTTTGCGCAACTACGGCGCAGTGGGGCAATGGGGTCTGGAGCCTACGATTGACAGCTACGTCAGCAATCTTGTGGTGCTGTTCCGGGAGATTCGCCGCGTGCTGGCTGACGATGGTACCGTGTGGCTCAATCTCGGTGATACACGGGCTAATGATTCAAAATGGGGTGGTGTATCCAGCGGTATACAGGCTTACGCTGCTGAATCCATTGATGGTACCCGTACCCGCAAGACAACTGGCCTGCCAGACAAAAACCTGATTGGCATACCGTGGCGCGTGGCTCTGGCATTGCAGGCTGATGGCTGGATTTTACGTAGCGACATTATCTGGCACAAAAACAACCCGATGCCCGAATCAGTTAAAGATCGCCCTACCAGCGCACACGAGTACATCTTTTTACTCACAAAATCCCCGCGCTACTACTACAACGCGGATGCAATCCGAGAACCCAACAGCCCTACCAGCAAGGGCAATCGCAAGCAGTTTCGCAGCAGCAAGTACACGCAGGGGCGTTCATTCAACAACACCTCAGTGGTTGCAAATGATCTCATGGGGCTTTCCGGCCAGAAGACCGGGCGCAATAAATGGACGGTGTGGACAATCCCAACTCGTGCATTTCCGCAGGCTCACTTTGCAACATTCCCGCCACAGCTTCCGCGACTCTGTGTGCTGGCGGGTTCGCGTGCGGACGATCTGATTTATGACCCTTTCATGGGGGCCGGTACCACAGCCGTGGTCGCCCGTCAGCTTGGGCGTCAATTTATCGGATGTGATGTGAACCCGGACTATGTTGCGATGGCGCGGCATCGACTCAAGGAGGTTGACCCCTATCAGCCAACCGTCATCAGAGCCACCGAACACGATCACGTTCAAATGAGCTTGTTTCAGGAACGGAGGGGATCATGAAATCAGATACCCGACGCGCCCTGCTGACCATGCACGCGAACGGGGGGCGCCTGTTGGCCTCGAAGTTTCCGGGCAACACCCTGTCGCGCCTCGCGTGTGACGGCTACGTGGTTCCGGCACGCAATAACTCAAAAAGTGTAAGTTGCCGAGTGTACTACATGCTCACCGGCAAGGGACGGCGTGCCATAGAGCAGATGCTGGAGGTGCAATCGTGAAACTCTATCGACAACTCGTACAGAACGCTTCTATCAGCAGCACCCTGAAACGCGCCATGCTCATTGATGCATCGGATGTGGTTGCCGCTGTGGACGAGGAAACGCCACGCGATGTAACCCGCATCCAGCGCCTTGCCGATTTCGGACGGGTGGCCCCGCCTGCTGATGCCCTGTGGGTCGAAAGCCTGTTCGAGCATCCCGACTACGGGCCGTACCGCCGGGGTACTCTGATGGAATCGTCACGCAACGAGATCAATGACACGGTGCAGTGGATGTGCATGGCGACACATTTTGCCACGCTGGGCACCAGCCCGATTCTGTCACACCCGCACTCACAGGTCATTCTCGTCAACGCGGATGGCCTGATTGATGTTGACCACGGGATTGCCCGCGCACCCAACCCTGTACAGGGCGTTGAGATGATGGATAGAGGCAACGTCTACGTGGATGCGTCGCTGGCCTATGTGCTCGCTGCACTGGAACACATGCACACCCGCCGCGATGTGGAGAAAATCGCCTACCCGAAGAACTTACAGAAACGACTCGCCCGCAAAGAGGGCACTGAACAACGGGAATTCTACTGGCTGGTCGTCACCGGCACCCATGCCAGTGAGTCCTCCGTGATCGGTGCGCCGTCTCGCCGTCGTGCCACGCATAAGCACACCGTGCGCGGTCACTTCCGCTACTACTCGCCGGAGAAACCGCTGTTCGGCCGTGTGTCCGGCTACGTGTGGGTGCCGCCGCATGAGCGCGGCGACATTGGCGACGGGTTAGAGCGCGGGTATCAGTTGAAGAAAGGGCAATCATGAAACGCAAATACGAAAACCACACTGACATTGAGTGGGAGGGCGTCGTCTACGACACCATTGCCGACGCTGCGAAGGCAGCAGGAGTGAAGTACGACTGTATGCTGCAACGCTACAAAAAAGGCTATACGTGTCAGGCAGACCTCAAAGTCGTTCCCACGGTCGCGGTCTACATTCCCGAAAGCGGGAAGACCTACGAAAGCATTGGTGCAGCATGGCGTGGCGAGTGCGTCAGCCACTCCACCATGTACCAGTGGCTCAGAACAGGACGCGCGGTTCGCGTGTCCGATATAGATAAGGAGTATTCTGGAAAATGAACAAAGGCCCGAACCTCCACGGCAAAACCCTGCGCCTGTCTGACGCCGCCACACACGCGGCTACCGTGTACGGCGCCATCGAAGACCTGTGCAGCAATGTCTGGGTCGCCGGTTCCATCCGCCGGGGCAAGCCACAGACCGCTGATGCCGATCTCGTGTGCGTCCCACACGAACGCCGTAACCTGCTGGCCCGACTGGATCGGCTCGTCATTGAAGAAAAGCTGAAGAAAGCCATCAAGTCCGACGGCAAAACCCTGTGGGGCGACAGAATGCGCTCCTTTAGCGTGGACGGCTTCAAGGTAGAGCTGTTCATTGCCAACCCGGACAACGCCGGGTATATCCTCTGGCTGCGCACCGGCCCCGGCACAGCCAACCAGTTCGCCGTGAGCTATGCGCGACAGAAAGCGTGCAACATCAAACTTGAAGATGGCTACGTGCTGCGCAACGGTTCGCGCGTCAGCGTACCGGACGAGGCGCTTATGTTCCGGCTGCTGCGAATGCCATACATCAAACCCGCAGAGCGCAGTGAGCAGACGTACAGGCACATGATGCAGATGTACAGCAAAGCCCTGCCACCCGTGGCGAACGCTGATCTGACGTTCGTGGATGCACCGCCAGTGCCAGTGCAGAGAGCGATGTTCTAGCCATGACCGGCATTGATACCCCACTGACCCTACCGGAGCCACCGCCGGGTGGGGTGGCGTTGCCGCCCCCGAATGAACTCTATTACGTTGCTGACTACGTGCGCTACGGAATGCTGAACATTGCCGCGTCCATCGTTCGTGACCGCACCGCAGGCCCGAACTCGCCCATGCTGCCGGTGTACATGGACATGGCGCAGGATCAACACGACAGTGTGCAGCGGGCTATCGTGCCTTACGCGTTCCACCGCGAGTTGCGCCGTGTGCGCAAAATCAAGCGCTTGCACCCGAAGCACCCGCACTTTTTCTATCGGTATTCCGATCAGAGAGGGGTGGGTGCGCGTCCCATCAAGAACTGGCTATACGTCAGCAAGGTCAAAACTCATCCTGACGACGGCAGCTACTACCAGCCCTGCGGAGCCGTACCGTTGCCAGCGCCGACAACACCCGTGAAGCCGAATGTAAAGTTCATCCCGGTTCCAGCCATGCGGGACAAGTTGCCGGTACCCGCCGGACACTTCCCGCAGCAGCTCACCCTGCCGTTCCCGGTCATCCGCACCTGCTACAACTGCGGATTCCGTGGCGAGTGGGACAACAGTACCCGCGAGTTCGACATGCCGCGCTACTGTGACCGCTGTTACGCCGCGTGGGAGAAATCGGCATCGTGGGACACGTTCGCGGCCCAGAACCTGAAAGGGGAACCCGATGTCGCAAAAGTATAGAGTACTCACCCTGTGGCAGCCGTATGCCACGTTCATTGCGATGGGCCTCAAGAAGTTCGAAACCCGCTCATGGAACCCCATCACCCAGCTCCCGCCCAAGCCCCGGCTCCAGCCCGGTGAGATCATCATGATCCACGCGGCAAAGCGTAAGCTGGAAACATACGAAAAAAGCCTTCTCGGTTCGAAGGCACTGGCAAACGCGCTGATGGCAACTGGCAGGGTGATGCCAGTGCTTCCGTATGGCGCTATCGTGTGTGCATGTCGGTTCATTGACGCGCACCCCACGGATGAATTTCAGGCACAGGGCATTGAGCGCAAGCTGGGCAACTACCAGCCCGGACGCTATGCGTGGGAACTCGAACTCCTCCGCGTGCCGCCGGAGCCGATCCCGGCGACGGGTAAGCAGGGTATCTGGGTATGGCAGATGCCAGAGAGGGAGGTGTCAGATGAGTAAGCATTATGTGGTCATCCGGTGGGGAAAGAAACGGGGCGATGTTGAAGGGGCGGCTGTGTTCCACGATCTGAATCAGGCTGTCAACTACTGGCAGCAGACAATAAGGGGCGGCTACGGTGCCGCCATCACCTTTGCGGAAAATGACCCGCAGCCACCTGCACCGAAGCCGGTGCAAATGAAGATGTTTGAATCAGTAGAATAGGAGTTAGAAACAGTGAAAACGAAACCGCTGCGCATAATTGAAACGTTGCCGCTGTTTGCCACAACAAAATGGGTGGAATGTTCCACCCGGAATATCACTGCAATTGATCTGTTTGCTCGTCACTACTCATCAGATGAGCGTAAGCGTAGTTTATGGTTGCGACATGGGTTTGCCGGCCCCGGCGAAAAAATGACGCTCATCACACCGAACCATGATGCTTTGTTCGCTTGGCGGCTGGAGAGACACCGGCAGGATGAATTAACTGGGATAGAGTGTTCAGTATTTCGCAATGAATCAGCAGAACGTAGCAGTGTGCTGATTCAGGATGCTATGTTGCTGGCCCGGTTGCGGTGGGGTGATGTGCCGATGTTTACATTTGTGGATGCGCGAAAGGTGCGGAGTCGTAACCCCGGATATTGTTTCAAGTGTGCAGGGTGGAAGCACACAGGGCATACTGGCAAGGGGCTACATGTTCTGCAATACGTTGACCGCACATAACTTAGCTTCTGAGGAGTGATCTGTGAATTCACGATATTTTACGAAATTCACATGATTACCTGTTTACATCGTAGCTACGATGTCGTATACTAAAGACAGATCGATAGGGGAAGTGGCTACCTCTAACCGGACTGGCGGGAAAACCAGAGACACGCGGGAGGCTGCCGCGAACCAAGAGGCTAACCGCGTTGACCAGGCGACAGATACTTGGTGATGTGGACAGGAGGTTGAGGTGCTTACGCTCTCTCACCACCTTGCGATTGTCGTGCCATCAGAGCGCAAAGACAAAAGCCTGATAGACCCTGATGTTTATGAAGCTGAAGTCAACGCCTGCATTCGCTTCTTTTCGGAGATGAATGGAGGGGCTACAGCTTTCTCTGCAAAGGGTGGCTGGATACTCCCTGATGGCAAGCTGGCTCTCGAAACTGTCAGCGTAGTTGTGTCCTTCACCGGCACACTTACGGAAGACATGATTGAGAGGACGATTGCTTATGCGGAATCACTAAAAAACCGCGTCGGACAGGACGCGGTTTCGGTGATTGTTGACGGCAAGCTGCATATTTTGCAGTAGCCACCATCTCTTGTGAGGGCAGGTATTATCTGCCTGCCCTCTATTGTACACAATATGAAGCTGTTTTGATACAAAGGAAAGTGTATGAACCATCAAATGTTTATGTTTCGCAAACACATCAAAGCAGGTCGCACGGCTATGTTGACCGCTTACAGTGGCCGCGACCAGTACCGGGTAAATACACACTGGTTTACCTGTGATCACATGGGACATGAGGCTGCGGTTGAAGCCATCAGAAAGCCCCACGCCATGAACGCAGGTTTTGCCGTAGGGGATACACTTCAGATTGTTGACCTGTCCGGTGATGTTGTAGCTACTTGCGAAGTCAAGCATATTGCAATGGCACACATGGATTGCTTGACAGATTTTGAGTTTGGATCAATGGGATTTAAAACCCTGCAAGAATTCAGAGCCAGTTGTGCCGGTTGGGATTATGCCGAATACGGCTGGCTTATCTGGACAACACCACTGGAGGTTTTTCATGAGCGATAAAGAAAGTCCCGTTTTTGTACGGGCAAAAATGACACGCAATAATCGGGAGGCTTTCTACGCAGCCCTTGAAGCAGAAGGAACGAATTTCACTGCGCTGGTTGAAGAAGTAGCTAGAGCGCTGATTGAAAAACATAACCCGAATTTTGTCTGGGAGGAACGGCAGCAAGGGCAACGTAATGATTTGGGTAGCAATAAATAGAGGCGCTGAAAACTTGTTTGTCCCATAGTAGACCCCTTCTGCGGAATGAAACCGGGCACCGCCGCACCGTACACCGCGTGCTAACGTGCCCGTCTGGTATAATCGAAACAAAAAACGCCATGCCCACAACCAGCAGACACGACATCGAACACCGAATCATCCGCACCGTCTACCGACTACAGCGCAGCTACGACCGCGTGTACCCGTGGATGATGACCGCCCACATAGACGACATCGAACGGCACGAAGCCAGCTATCGACGCTATATGTCCGATCTGGCACAGCGGGGTATTCTTATCCGTGTGGGTGGCGAAAACGCCAGACGGGGCTACCGCGTGGGCACCCCACGCAGGGCGGCTACCAGCGTCGCGGCTGATACTCGTGCGCGGGGCGGCTTACGCGCACCGGCTGGCGCAGCGGGTTTCCGTGGGCATACTCAAGCCACGACACGGCAAAAATCATCATGGAAATCCCCAGCACTGCCAGCACAGCTACCCCCACCTTACACCCCCACCCGCGCACGATAGCGGGTGAACACGTCCCGATACACGCGGTTTACCTGGCGCATCCGGTAAGCGTGAATGTAGCGCTTAATCCAGCGGCTCATGGGGCAGCTTCCTGTGGCACGGGTTCAACTGCGGCGTTCGCATCAGGTGTGTAGGTGTCACCGGGTACCTTGCCGAACGCGGCTTCCATGTTTTTAGTGCCTGCATACTGTTCAAGGCGCTCTGTGATGTATCGGTCAACTGTCTGGTGAATCCATTCACCGAGTGCGTCATTGCCGGGTTTGCCATCAGATAGAATCCGCTCAATAAATGCATCATTCAGGCTATCTACAGTAGCAGCAACGGGTGCAGCCGTAGCGCGTGTGATCGGGCTTTCGGCCAGACCCGCTACGGTATCTACCAATTTGTTGACGGATTGCATCTGGATAAGTTGCGGTGCAATCACGCTGGCAACAATCACAATGCCAACAATCACAAGTGCAACGATAACCATCACATCTGTGTTCGTGGCGTTAATGACATCCGTACCTGCATCAATCACAGGCACAAAGCCGGGTTCTTCAGTGGCAGTTTGCGCAGAGACTTCCACGGGCGGTCGGCTAAGTGTGAAAAGCGAAAACATGAGTGCTACAACGGTCAAAAACCGCAGGCCGTTTCTAATTGTTGCGTGTTTCATCATCGGGTTGTTGATCCTCAATTTGCTTTTTGATTTCGTTAATGGTTTGCGCCATGCTCTGGATAAGCACAGCGTGTTCTTCGGTTTGCCTTTGAATTTCAGCAGCACGGCTATCCATTTGTGGTGTGCTGAGTGTGGATAGCACCTGTATCAGTGCAGCAATTTGAGCCAGGTCACTACTACTCCCCGTTTGCGCGGTGGCCTGTGCAGGGGATTCTCTGTCCTTGAGGCCCATCATCTTATCAACTCTGTCTTCAAGGATTTTGACTCCGACTGCGCCCACTGCAACCGCAATAGCAATCTGTGTGGCCTGCGGCAATTCGGCAAGTATTTGAATCAGCCTCTCGATGTCACTCTGATCGTTTTGCATGTTGAAGGGCTTCTATTTCCTGACGTAAATGCGCAATCTCACGGTCATGCTGAACGCCCGCAACTTCGTTCTGTGCAAGTCGCTCTGTCAGTCTGGTGCGCTGGTAGCGCTCCAGAATATGCTGTATCGCAAAGGCATTGCCGCGCAGCAGGTACAGCACCGGCAACCACCCCACGATAAGAATTTCACCGCGCTGGATGCCGTATATCAGTACAACCGTGTAGAAAGTGGTGAATGCAAATCCGTAAGCGGTCTGTCTTGGCGTGAGGTCGAAAGTCAGCCAGAAGGCGTTGATGGCAATGACAACAAAAATCAGTGACTCCGGGATTAACGCGGTGCCTGTGATAACCCGCAGACCGAATGCTTCTGTTGGTGGTAAATAACGTTCAATGACCGCCTGGGCTACCATGAGCAGGATCAAGAACAGGCTTTCAATGTAGGCCGCCCGCATTTCCCCGAGTTGCATTTTTGCATTTACGGTAAATGTGAACCACGCCCTGCGCAGGTATGCAACCATGCCGCGAGATGATTGTTGTGCCACGAATGGCCCCCTTATTGCCTTAATAACCCGCTGTATCCTGCGTTTGCCATCATCCCACCATATTTTGAGCAGCAGCAGCAGGTACAGGTAAATAAGACCCATCATGTCGTTTCGTGTTCCTCTATGCTACCGCTTAACGCGCACAGCAACGCGCAGTGAGTGTCCATAATCCGCTTTCTGCTGAACCAGCTACAGGTTTGCGATTGAGGTAATCATTTCGTTGACCTCAACAGAAGCGCGAACACGCCCCTGACTCCACGCGCACAGAAATTCAATCGTGTGACGCTTCTGTAGCGTTGGCTGGTCGTTAAAATACTGGCTGATCTCAACCTCGACATCCACGTTTGAGCCGAACCACGGGCCGCCAAGAGGCACGGTCTGGTCAACGCCATTAATGCGGATGGTCACACCCTCCGGGTAAATTGTGTCATTGTAGATGCCGTACTGCTGTGCGTGCGTGTGAGACGGTATATCAGTGTCGTGCGTGTGTGCCGGTATATTAATGTCGTGTGCGTGATTACCGCTGCTCTGCGCTGTGCGCAACGTGTCGCTATTTGATGTTCGGATTTCTGCTACGTTATCGGTGCCGGTAGAATCTTTAAGTACCCAGTATCTGGTGCTCAAAGGAGGTGGTGCGCCAATCACCTCAGCAGCCAAGATGTGATGATGATCGCCACCGGCTACACTCGTCTGCGTAGAGCCACCCCCGGATTCGCTTGTTTGCGT